>NZ_JABKBZ010000002.1:0-190225 GCF_013166635.1 Lentimicrobium sp. S6
TGGTGTTGATTTTCAGAAAATTGCACATGAGTTAATCAACAATAGTGAAAATTTTCTGTTTTTTAGAGAAAAAGAACCTATTCTAATTCAGCTTGATAAGGCAGTCTGATTTGGTGCGAAACTTCAGATAATAACTATGACTAATAATAAACGTTTAAGGATTTTCATAAGATTAAATTTTCAAAAGGTAAAGATAGGAAACCAATTAAAACATGACCAATTAACAAATATTTCAAAATTATTTAAAAAACCATCCTATTTTTCAGTATTTTAGCTTTATCAAAAACAAAATGAATGAAAAGGTTAATTATCGTCTTTGCTTTAGCAATGGGAATATTGATGGCATGCGACAAAAACAATGATGAAGAAGAAATTGTAAGAGGAGAAATTAAAGACACTAGCTCACAAGCAGAAGATCTGAAATTTCTTTCCGATTTATTTATAGAAATTTCTAGTATTTCTGCCTCTGTTTCTTGCACCAACTCCGAAGACTGGAAGCTTGTAGCTTATGGTCAAAAGGCTTGTGGTGGCCCAGTTGGTTTTATGGCTTATCATCAGAAAATTGATGAAAACGCTTTTCTAAGCAAAGTCAAATTCTATACCCATCAACAAGATCTGTATAATATAAAATGGGGGATTATATCTGATTGCACCATTCCTCCTGAGCCAAGTGATATCATTTGTGAGGATGGATTACCTGTTTTTCTTTATCACTAATCTATTAATATGATGAAGATATTTAAATTCACAAACACTTTTTTCTTTTCATAGTTCAACCTTCATTTTTTTTAGCTTTGTGCCATCAAATTTGAAATCGATCAAATGGTATTTAGTAGCAGCCTATTCCTTTTATACTTTCTACCTGTTTTTTTGTTGTTATATCACCTCTTCAAAAACAACAATTATAAAAACTGGGTCATCCTATTTGCTAGCATTTTCTTTTATGCTTGGGGGGCACCCGTTTTTGTATTTGTAGTTATAGGTTCTGTTATTCTTGATTATTATATCATCAATAACATGTACCACTCCCCTAACTCAATACATCGAAAATACTTATTGGCATTATCCATTTCTATAAATGTTGGCCTCCTACTCTATTTTAAATATGCCAACTTCTTTGTGGAGAATTTGGACTTCGTCCTCCATTCTATGGGTTTCGAGAACCTCCAATGGACACAAGTGGCCTTACCCATAGGCATTTCTTTCTATACTTTTCAAACACTAACTTATTCTATCGATGTCTTTAGAGGTGTTCACAAACCTCTTAAGAATCCCATCCAATATCTAGTTTATATTATGCTATTTCCTCAAATGATTGCAGGACCTATTGTGAGGTTCAATCAAATTGCGGATCAGATAGAGAATCGCCAGCATTTAGAGACCTTAGACAACAAGTTATTGGGATTTTTTAGATTTTGTATTGGACTAGCGAAAAAAGTTTTAATAGCTAATGTATTAGGAGCACAAGCCGACCAAGCTTTTGCTTTGGCAGATGGAGAATTAACAAGCTCAGCTGCCTGGATAGGAATAATAGCCTATACCTTCCAAATCTATTTTGACTTTTCTGGGTATTCCGATATGGCCATTGGACTTGGTAGAATCATGGGCTTCAAATTTCCTGAAAACTTTAATAATCCCTATACCTCACAAAGCATAACTGAATTTTGGCGTAGATGGCACATCACCCTAGGAAGTTGGATGCGCGATTATCTATATATTCCATTGGGGGGAAGTAGAGTATCCTCAAAAAAAAGACTCTATTTTAATCTTTGGCTGGTATTTTTAATCTCTGGTCTCTGGCATGGTGCAGCATGGAATTTTGTGATCTGGGGGGCTTTCCATGGCTTCTTCTTAATTCTTGATAAGCTATTCCTACTTAAGTTCAGTAAAAAGGTAGGTAAATATCCAAGTATCATTCTCACTTTTTTTATAACCATCATTGGTTGGGTTATATTTAGATCTGAGAGCTTTAATCAAATAAAATATTTCTTAAGAAGTTTATTTAAATTCGACTTTTCAGTCCCCACAAAAACCTCATCAGAATTTTGGTTCATATTAGTAATTGCAGTCTTATTTTCGTTTATTACACTCTTAAAAACAGGCAAAAAATGGGAGAATAAAGTATTCTTTTCTGAGCAATACAGTACATCGAGGTATTTCATTTCTATAATTCTAGCCATATTAAGCTTAGCCATCTGCCTTAGCGCCATCACCAGCAGTGATTTTAATCCATTTATATATTTTAGGTTCTAATGAAAAACAAGACGAATAATATAGGAATTATCATCATCATTTTAGCTTTAACGCTTCCTCTTTTGCAGTATTATACTCAAAAGGTTTTTGTTAAGCCTCTAGAAGGAAGCTATACCCTCAAGCAAAAACCAGTGTTTATAATTCAAGATTGGTTTTCTGGGGAATTCCAAAATAAATATGATACCTTCTTTAATGACCATTTTGGCTTTAGGAGTTCGTTTGTAAGGCTTTATAATCAACTGCAATATAGTTTATTCAATAAAGTAAGTGCTCAAAACGTAATCATTGGAAAGAACGACTATCTATATGAACAACAATATATCGACTCCTATTTTGGAACTAATTTTATAGGTGAAAAGAAAATTAATTCTAGAATTAATAAACTATTAGCTATTCAAGAAGAATTAAAGAAGCATCAAACCCAATTAATAATAGTAATTGCACCAGGAAAGGGTTTCTTTTATCCTGAATTCATTCCTGATTCCATGAACAAAGAAAGAAGCATCACAAATTATGAAGTTTATACTTCTATCTTAACTAAGTCCAATATTCCATTTATCGATTTTAATGCTGCTTTCTTAAATATGAAAGATGGCTCTGAAATAGTTCTTTATCCAAAAACAGGAATTCATTGGAGTCAAGGAAGCATGCCTCTGATAGTTGATTCAATCCTCAGAAAAATGGAATTGGTTTTGAATAAGAACTTAGTTGATGTTCAAATTGACGATATTAGTAAGTCTTTTATTGCTGACAAACAAGATAGCGACATTGAAAAAGCTTTAAACTTAGGCCTACCTGTTCCTATTCCATTAATGACCTATCCCCAAATAAGCTTTAAAGATGAATCGGCTTATAAGCCTAAAGTAATAAGTATTGCAGATAGTTTTTTCTGGCAATTATATCGTTTAGGTATTCATCAAAAGGCATTTAGTCATGGTGAGTTTTGGTATTATAATCAACAGATTTTTATCGACAAACTACAGATGACAGATGAAGTAAAGAATATCAATTATTCCGAAGCAATAAGAAAAGCTGACATCCTGCTGCTTTTCACCACTGAAGCGAACCTTGACAGATTCCCCTTTGGTTTTATCGAATCTTTTGAACATGCAAGTCAAAGTTACATAAACTTGGAGAAAGACATTAGAGCCATGATGAAACAGATTCAATCTGATAAAAAATGGTTTGAAAAAATCCAAGAAAAAGCAAAATCTAGAGGAATCACAGTAGATTCTATGTTATATCTTGATGCTAAATTCATGATAGATCAGAAATACAAATAACTATTAATCAACAACCTGTTCATCTGTACTTACTATTTTATCATTTTTCAGAATTTAACATTCCACCTCAACTAATATTTCTACTTTTGCAGCGAAATTGGTTCCAGCTTATACCAATTTGACTTTATGAAATTCCATATCGTTAAAATGGTATTATCGGATTAATAGGGAATCAGGTGTAAATCCTGAACAGTTCCCGCTGCTGTAAGCTCCATATATTTCGTGGAAAATATGCCACTGGTTCGCAACCGGGAAGGCTTCCACAGAATGGAGTAAGTCAGAAGACCTGCCAACAGATAAAGATTTGAGTGCTTTCGGTGAAAAAGCTAATCATCTGCTGGTTTCCTACACTAGCCGATTGCTTCCTTCAAAGCCTGCCCTCATCTTTTTCAGTTTCTACTGTTTTTGCGAAATAAATAAACAATAAAATGAGCCAGTCAATTATTAAATTTGCAACTCTAATCCTCCTATTCAGCTTTAACTTGCTGGGTCAGGCACAGTATGTGTCGGAAATTATTGATTACAAACCTGCTCCAGGACAATTTACTAACGATGGTGCATTTGGCTCTCCGTATGCTGCACAAAGCATTATTGGAGGAACAAGCGGATTGGTTTCTTTGGGCGCATTTGGCGGTCATATTATTGTAAAAATGGAAGAAAGTGTAGAAAACCATCCCAACAATCCATTTGGAATTGATTTTACCATATTCACCAATGCTTTGCCTGATTGGAGCGAAGCAGCAATGGTAGAAGTCATGAAAGATGAGAATAATAATGGACTGGCTGATGACCAATGGTATCTTTTGGCAGGGAGCGACTATTATTTGAACCAAAGTCAAATGGATTATGCTGTCACTTATTTCAATCCCAATGAAAACTCAGCTACCGATGTACTTTGGGTGGACAGCAATCAAGATTCTGGATACGTTTATAAAAACAGTTTCCACCAACAAAGCTATTACCCATCTCCGATCTTATTCCCTAGTATAAACCAAGAACTTTACACTCTACAAGGCATGAAAGTTGAAGGTGATATTGACCTCTCCACTCCATCCATGATAAAATCTTACGAAAGATACTTTGGCTTTGCAGATAACAGAACCAGAGGCAGCCAACCCTATGACATTCCTGATAATCCTTATACCAGCGACTTAGAAAATTCAGGTGGCGATGCCATGGATATCAGTTGGGCCAGAGATGAAAATGGAAACAGAGTAGCGCTTGACCATATAGATTTTATTAAAATCACCAATGCCATGAATACTTCCGTGGGAGGATTGGGGGAAGCTTCCACTGAGATTTCCGGTATTATAGACGTCAGCCCTAATAGCACTATCACTGGGGAGATCAATTTATTAGCCTTGTCGGATATGCCAAAAACAATAACAATAAACAGGAGCTTACAAGCAGAAGCCATTCATTTTATTTCTGGTATTCCGGCAGCAAGTCAAAATATCATTTGGAACTCCTCAAATACCAATATCGCCACAGTAGATGCCAATGGACTCATTCAGACTCATCAAGCTGGCCTTACCATTATCACTGCAAAAGTTCAAAATCAGGAGTATATTTCGAATAGTTTCGAGATTCTCGTTTCGGAGCCCTCCTCCATCGAAATCATATTAGAATCACAGAGCATTCATTCACAAAGTCAAATTGAAATAAATGCTATCATTAAAGATCAAAATAACGAAGCTATTTTAGGATTAGAAACACTATGGCATGCTAAAAATCCCGAATTATTAGAAATCTTTGAAAGAAACAATGAAACCTATATCAAAGGATTAGAGGAGGGTAATACCTATATCTATGCTCAGGCTGAAGGTTTTCCTCAAATTATTGATTCATTAGCCATACAAATATTAGCAGAAAGCCACAGTAAGAAGGTATATATCACTATCCAAACCGATGACCATAATATACTTTCTCGGCAAGCAGTTAATATTGACCATTTTGACCTTAACCCTTATGTAGATAATGCAGCTCAAGATTACGGAATCGGTAGTGTAGAAAATATAAGTCTAGCCCATGCCATAGCTTCTATTTTTGAAAGCACTGGACTTGGAGAGGATTTTAAATTTAAGGACGACGAAATAGTAGATGGCGCTCTTTACTTATGGAAAGTTCCAGAAGAAGAACATTCAAGTTTAAATTACTACTATGGCTACGGTGGAAACCATAGCGACGATAGTAAATCGAGAACATGGATTATAAAACTAAATGATGATCATTTTGCTAGGAATATGCATCAAATCGAAATACAAGATGAAGATGAAATTCTAATCTATCATGTGCCAGATTCCAGAGAGGAATGGACCATCAATCAAATAACACTAAGCACCTACACCTCAAAACCTGACGAACTCATTACAACTCATTTCATGGAAGAGCGGTGTCAATTCTATGAATCAGGAATTGTAGAATTATTGGAAAGAAAGCCCATTGCAAATGCATTGCTATCATTAAATGAAGAAAGCTTGGTCAATGACGGTCAACAAGTCTCAACTAATTCTGATGGAGAAGCTGAGTTTAGCATCAACATCCTTGGTCAACACCTAATTTCCATAGGAGCACATAAAGCACAAATCATTATTTCCGATGCCACTGGAATTGAAGAACTCAATCCACTCCATTTTACTATTTACCCCAATCCTTTTGAGGATCTTATCCATATAGAATCCTCAGAAAACAATGATATTGATCTTCTGAAAATCTATAATCATCAAGGTCAATTGGTAAAAGAGGTAAAAGAGGCAAAACGAGTAAATCTGGGAGAACTTAAGAGCGGAGTCTATTTAATTCAAGTTTATAGCAAAGGTAATTCCTTCTCCAAAACCATCATCAAAAGATAATGGCTGGGCAAACACTTCTTCATTCTTGGTGGCACTTTGCGAAATCCTTTGTGTTTCTTCGTGGCAAAGCTATTATACAGAGTTTCACAAAGAAGATTATTTATATTTGCACAGAATTATTCTCATTTATTATTGTTGAAATCCACCCCATTGAAAGATTAGATTATACCAATACCTCTGCTTTGAAAATAATAAATATCACAGCTTATAATAGAAGACTATTCTTTAAAATTTTTGCTTTTCTTTCTGTCTCTCTTTTTTGGAGTCAAAATATCAATGCTCAAATCACCAAGGATACTTTTCAATTAAAAACAGTAGAAGTTAAAGCTCAAAAACCCATTGAAGAAGTAGCCATGAGCAAATCGAGGATAGACACCATGGCTTTACAAAGCTTGAGCTCAAAATCTCTATCGAGCCTCATGACGGCCAGCACTCCAGTATTCATAAAATCTTATGGAAGAGGCTCCTCCGCCACCGCTTCTTTTCGCGGAACGGCAGCTTCTCATACTCAAGTCAATTGGAATGGAATGAGTCTCAACTCACCCATGCGGGGCGATGTAGATTTCTCTCAGTTTCCTGTTTATTTTATCGATAGAGTAGAATTGCTTCATGGCGGAAGCTCTTTAAGTGCAGGAAGTGGTGCCTTAGGAGGAAGTATTAGTCTTGAAAACAAAGCAGATTGGAGTAATCGAATTTCAGTAAAATACATTCAACATATAGAGAGCTTTTCTACTTTTAAAGAATTTGCAGAATTGGCCTTGGGGAACTCTAAGTTTCAATCGAAAACTAGAGTTTTTCACGACCAATCAGAGAACGACTTTCCATTCTACAACTATGGAGTACTTCCATACAGAGACGATGTCCAGAAAAATGCGGATTATGAGAAATATGGTTTCCTACAAGAGTTTTATGGAAAATTGAAGAAAAATCATTTGCTCTCTTTAAAAATCTGGGGCCATCATAATTTCAGAAATCTTCCTCAGCTCATGTCTTACGAAGGCTATAACATCGAAGAGATTCAAACACCTGACAGTGTGGATTATCAAATATTCAACAGAATAGAATATCGAGAAGATGAGCAACTAAGAGCTATTGGAGCTTGGAAATACTACATAGGAGATTCAAGATGGGAATTCACAAGTGGTATCAACTATACAAAATTGCATTATTTTCGAAAATCAACAGAATTAGATAATAATTTCAATTCAATAAGTAAAGAAAAATCTAGTTTTAACCACTTGGAATATCAATATAAAGAAGAGGAGTCTCTACACTTTAAAACCTCTTTGGATGCAAATTTTCACCAAGTAGATATTTATGATTCTACCAAAAAAACGGGATATAAGGAAGAACGAGTAGAGTTGAGTTATCTGGCACAGCTCAATCTTCAAATCAACGAAAGAACATCAGCTTATGCCCTCCTCCGAAGCGAATATTATGATGATACTTTCGTTTTTCTCATTCCATCATTGGGTATTGAATATCAATTGGACCAAAAAGATATTTGGAGCATAAAATTTAATGCCAGTCGAAATTACCACAAACCTAACCTTAACGACTTATACTGGATTCCTGGCGGAAACCCAGACCTACTTCCCGAAGACGGGTATACCGCAGAACTGGGTTTAGGTTTTAAACAAGCCAAAAACAATTGGAATTTAGAATCAAACATCAATATCTATGCTTCTATAATTGAAAATTGGATAGTTTGGCATCCCTCTTCCACCGGTGCCATTTATTGGGAAGCAGATAATATTAAGAAAGTTTTTGCCCGAGGAGTCGAATGCACTTTAAAATACAATATGGATTTCTATAGAAATTGGAAACTAAAAACCATTGCCAATTACGCCCTTACCATAACCACCAATGAAAATGCTGTAGAATCTGTTGATGAAAGCAGAGGAAAACAATTAATCTATATTCCTCGTCATACCGCTAATTTAATGATAGGAGTGAATTACAAATCTTGGGAACTAAACATTGACAATTCCATCATTGGAAAAAGGTATACCACCAGCTCTAACGAATTATCAGATTTTGAAAAACCTCTTTTAGCTTATTCTTTAACAAATCTTAGCTTTGAAAAAGGATTTAATTGGAAAAAGCTCAAAGCCAGATTTGGTATTAGAGTTGAGAACATCTTTGACAGAGACTATATGACTGTATTATGGCGTGCAATGCCCGGAAGATATTATTCAGTAAATTTACAAATTGGATGGAGGAAATAGTATGAAGTTTAGAATAAGTAACATTTCAAAATTCTTTTTTGTTTTCCCTAACCCCACGGGGAGCAAAAAAGCATCTGATATAAGTAATCCTATTCTCATTGGTGAAGATGGACCTATTCATTCCTTTCTTAATAGGCAATCTATTTTTAATTGGGCTCCCATCTGGGTCGGGGCAAAACCAATTAAAAATGATTCAGCGAGAAGCTTCTTTTTCGATTGCCCCAACCCCAAGGGGAGCGAAAAAGCATCTGGTTTTAAAAATATTATTTTTCAATTATTAAGTTTAACATCATACTCTTTAATCAGTTTAAAAAACCTCAGCAATTTTCAGCTTTCTCCCCTTGGGGCCGGGGTAAAAAAGATGAAAATTGATTCAATTATAAACCTCTTTTTATTTTTATCTATTTACCTTCTTACAACCTCATGTCAAAAGGAACCAGTAGAAACCATTTATTTCAAATTAAATAATACATCTGGAGTATTTATTACAAACGAAGGAAATTTCATGTATGGAAATGCCTCTTTGAGTTTTTATGATATTGAGAAAAAACGGATTTATAATCACATTTTTTATGCTAGAAACTCAGCTCCTTTAGGAGATGTAGTTCAATCTATGGAAATTCATAACGGACAAGCCTTTATCGTAGTCAACAATAGCGGTAAGGTATATGTTGCGGATGCTAATACTTTAGAGTTTACAGCTAGCATTACTGGTTTAAACTCTCCTCGTTATATTCACTTTCTCAACGACCAAAAAGCTTACATTACAGATTTACATGCCAAAGCCATCACTATTGTTAATCCTAGTACTTATAAGAAAACTGGCAGCATTGATGTGAACAACAATAATCCTAATTACTACCAACACAGTACCGAACAAATGATTCAATATGAGAATTTGGTTTTTACGAATTGTTGGTCTTTTGATAATCAAATTTTAGTTATCGATAGCAATACTGATCAAGTTATAGATTCCATAGAAGTTCCGGCTCAACCCAGTAGCATGGTGATGGACAAGAATAATAAAATCTGGGTTTTATGCGATGGTGGATATGCCGAAAGTCCTTATGCACACGAAAGGCCAGCTCTAGTAAAAATTGATGCTCAAAGCTTAGAAATCGAAAAGCTTTTTCGATTTGATTTAGAAGACAACCCTTCCGAATTATGTATTAATGGAAGCCAAGACACGCTTTACTTCATCAATCGCCATGTATTTAGAATGACCACAGAGGAGCCTCAGTTTCCAGAAGTCCCTTTTGTAGAAAGTAGTTATACTGGAGTTTATGGAGGCTTTTATGGCTTGTCCATCCACCCCACCTCTTCACAAGTTTATATTGCAGATGCCATAGATTATCAACAAAACGGAATTATTTATAGATACCATCCTCAAGGTCATCTGTTGGATTCTTTTAAAGCTGGCGTGAACCCTGGAAGTTTTTGTTTTAAGATGGAATAAGCTTGAAGTCTTGAATTGGCATTTTTCTAAGCCAAGGAAAAACAGCATATTTGCAGCATATTTAGAACCAAACCATGAAGCTCAAATTTAATATTAAAGAAAAGCTAGAGATATTTCCTTTTGCGCAATTATACCTATCTCTCAGTATTATGTTTGGTACATGGGTTATCTATATCCCAAGCATCATCGAAAAGCTAAATATGAATGAAGGACAGTTGGGAATCGCCTTGTTCTTTGCTGCATTTGGTTCGGTATCCTCTCTTCCATTTGGAAAAAAGATTGTGACATCAATTGGGGAAGGTAAATCGTCTTTAATAAGCATTTTAATGGTTGCTATTTTTATCAGCACCTTATTTATCTCCCCATCCTTTTATTGGCTTTGTTTTACCATGTATCTATTTGGAATCAGTTCTGGTATCATGCAAGTTGCCATCAACTCCTTAGTTGCCACCGTTGAAAGAGAAAGACAAATAAATATCATGTCCACTTGCCATGGATTCTTCAGCCTAGGTGCAATGATATCTGCTGGCTTTGGGACCATTATTATTGTCCTGCTCAATAATCCACTTTTACATATTCTTCTGGCTTTAGCTAGTGTCATACTCCTTCAAATTCTCTTCAAAAAGAAATACTTTCACATCGTTAATAAAACACAGGAGACCGAAAGTGCCCCAACAAGAAGCGCCATCAAAAACAAAACGCTGTGGCTTATTGGAGCCATTGCCATTATAGGAATGGTATCGGAAGGCGCCATTGCCGACTGGAGCGGCTTATATTTAAAAGACATCGCCAAGACCAATATGAATTACCTAGGGCTTGGTTATGCAGGATTTTCATTGGCCATGACCATCGGACGTTTTAGCGGTGACTATCTGAGTTCAAAATTTGGAGCATGGCAAATTATTCTTGCTGGATACGTTCTAGCTTTAATAGGTTTTTCATTGGTTTTATTAGGCCATCCCCTAGTTAGTATTGTTGGATTCTTCACCGTTGGATTAGGCTTCTCCATCATTGTACCCGAAGTATACCGTCTCTCTGCAAATATTGAAGGAGTAAATCCCGCCAGCGGTATCGCTTTTATGGCTGGCGTAGGCTATGTAGGCTTTTTAACTGGGCCTGTTGTTCTTGGATTTTTAGCAGAGCATTTTGGGCTTCAGATTAGTTTTAGTGTTTTATTAGTTTCCGTTTTTCTAGGTTTCATTTTAAGTATATTTATTTGGGCTAGAAAACGCGCTTGATAAAAGCTCAAAAAAAAAACACTATTCTTTATCTAAATACGAATCAATCCTTTTGAAATATTAAAAAACTACTCTGGTTTAGAAGTCCGAAATACATTTACTTCTAGCTTCAGGCTCCTACCTTCCAACCACAATATTTGCAGAATCTAAAACAGTAAAGTGCATGATTTTTTCTAAGAAATAAAACCAATAAATCACAAATTCACCTCCTTCTTAACTTTTCATAAACACTGCTTAACAAATTTTAACCGCGGATTTTTTCAACAATCCGATGGGCTGAGTATATTTGCACATCTTAATTAAAACGAATGCAAAATGATGCAAACAGATATTAGAGAATTGAATGAAAGAATTAGGTTAGAAAGTTCATTTATCGATGTTCTAAGCCTCGAAATGAATAAAGTAATTGTTGGGCAAAAGCACATGACCGAAAGTTTAATGATCGGTTTGCTCTCCAATGGTCACATTTTATTAGAAGGAGTTCCTGGTTTAGCTAAAACTTTAGCCATTACTACTCTATCAAAAGCTGTGGATGGGAAATTTGCCCGTATTCAGTTCACCCCTGACCTTTTACCTGCCGACCTTTTGGGTACTATGATTTATAGCCAGAAGAAAGAAGAGTTTCAAATTAAAAAAGGACCCATCTTCGCCAACTTCGTTTTGGCAGATGAAATCAATCGTAGTCCGGCAAAAGTTCAATCGGCGTTATTAGAAGCCATGCAGGAACGTCAAGTTACAATAGGCTCTGAGACTTTTCCTCTTCCCTTGCCATTCTTAGTAATGGCCACACAAAATCCTATTGAACAAGAAGGAACATATCCTTTACCTGAAGCTCAAGTGGATAGATTTATGCTGAAAGTAGTGATTAACTATCCTAAGCAAGAAGAAGAAATGCAAATTCTTCGTCAGAATATTTCCAACACTTTCGAAACGGTAAATGCAGTGGTTAAACCTGAGGATATTATCAAAGCTAGAGAAGTTGTAAGAGAAGTGTACTTGGATGAAAAGATTGAAAAGTATATCACCGATATCGTATTTGCCTCTCGTTATCCTGCCAAATTCCGCATGGAAAAACTAGAGCCCATGATTGCCTTTGGTGGTTCTCCGCGTGCAAGTATTAGCTTAGCCCTTGCTGCAAAAGCCTATGCCTTCATCAAAAGAAGAGGTTATGTGGTTCCAGAAGACATTAGAGCAGTAGCTCATGATGTATTGCGCCATAGAATTGGTTTAACTTACGAAGCGGAAGCTGAAAATATTACTTCTGTCGACATCATCAACGAAATCTTGAATACTGTTGAAGTACCTTAAGGAGTATTAATTGAGGATTTATGATTTCAGATTGAGGATGTTTGAATGAGGATTAACCTTTCATTTAATAATTAAAAAAGCGAAACTTGACTGCAAAAGAGATATTTAAGAAGGTTCGAAAGATAGAAATCAAAACCAGAGGATTGAGTAATCAAATCTTTGCTGGCCAATATCACTCTTCTTTTAAAGGAAGGGGAATGGCTTTTAGCGAGGTTCGAGAATATCAATATGGCGATGATGTGCGTAATATCGATTGGAATGTAACTGCGCGTTTCAACCACCCTTTCATCAAAATATTTGAGGAGGAGCGAGAAATGACAGTAATGTTATTGATTGATGTTTCGGCTTCTCATCAGTTTGGTACTGTAGAATCTTTTAAACAAGATGTACTTACAGAAATATCTGCTGTTCTTGCTTTCTCAGCCATTAAAAATAATGATAAAGTAGGTGTTATTTTCTTTAGCGATAAGATTGAAAAATTCATTCCACCTAAAAAAGGAAGTACACATATTTTAAGAATCATTAGAGAATTGGTGGATTTCAAAGCGGAGAGTAAAGGAACGGATGTTTCTGAAGCTTTGAAATTCTTAACCAATGCCATTAAAAAACGTTGTACTGCTTTTGTGCTATCCGATTTCAAAAGCCCCAACTTTAAGGACGCTTTAAAAATTGCCAGCAATAAGCATGATTTAATGGCGGTTCGGATTTTCGACCAAAGAGAAAATGAAATTCCTAATGTGGGTTTAATTCAAGTGGAAGATTCCGAAACAGGAGAAACCAAATGGATAGATACCGCTAGTGCTGCCATCCGAAGATTCTATGCTGATTCTGCCCGAAAGAATGAAATCCTAACCAAAGAAACTTTCAAAAAATCGGGAGTCGATTTGGCAGAAATTAGCACTGGAACTGATTATGTGAAGCCTTTGGTGGCCATGTTTAAAAAACGAGAAGCACGAGCCTAATGAAAAACAATTGGAAACTAATCATATTATTATTGGCATTGAGCTGGAATAGTTTTGCTCAAAATGTATCGGTGAGTTCTGATACTAATGCTATTTTAATTGGTGAACAGGTGAAGCTTGATTTAAAATATCAATTACCCGCCAACAAACTCGGTCTCTTCCCTGTATTTAATGACACCATTACCTCCCTTTTAGAGATTGTCTCTAGAACTAATATTGATACAATATTTACAGAAGATGGTCAGCAATTATTACAACAACAGCTCGTCATCACCTCTTTTGACACAGGCTATCATATTATCCCTCCGCTCCCATTTGGATTAATGGAGAAGGGAGATACTACTTTTCAAGTCCTACAAAGCGAACCCCTTCTTTTGAATGTATTTACTGTTGAAGTAGATACCACCAAAGATATTAAGCCTATTGTTAGACCCATGGCAGAGCCATACACCATCGCTGAGTTTTTACCATGGATAGCTTCAGCCTTTGCTTTTGGATTGGTTATTTTTGCCATTTTCTACTTCATTAAGAGGAAGAAAAAGAACAAACCTCTATTCCAAAAGAAAGAGAAACCAAGTCTTCCACCACATGAACAAGCCATTCTCGACCTAGAAAAACTCAGGCTGAAAAAACTTTGGCAACAAGATCAGCTAAAGGAATACCATACCGAGCTTATTGATATTATTAGAGTTTATATTGAAGGTAGATTTGGTATTCAAGCAGCAGAAATGGTGAGTTTCGAAATCATGGACTCGCTTAAAAAAGAGAATATCAAT
The DNA here is from genome assembly GCF_013166635.1 of Lentimicrobium sp. S6. Lineage (NCBI taxonomy): Bacteria > Pseudomonadati > Bacteroidota > Bacteroidia > Bacteroidales > Lentimicrobiaceae > Lentimicrobium > Lentimicrobium sp. S6. Next base: position 14,357 of record NZ_JABKBZ010000002.1, read on the forward strand.
ACTGAAGCCCTTCAAAAGCTGCAAGCTTCTTTAGAATTATCGGATTTGGTAAAGTTTGCTAAATCTGGAGCTTCGGCTATTGAAAATGATACCAGCTTGAATAATTGTACAGACTTTGTAAACGAGACGAAACAATTGATTATAAAAGCGGTACAAGAAATGAAGCCAACAGAAAACAAGGAGGTAAAAGATGTTCAATAATATTGATTTCGCAAATCCGGGATATTTCTGGCTCCTTTTACTCATTCCTGCTCTTACCGCATGGTATTGGTGGAAGCATAAAGGTAATTTTGCCAAAATGAGAATTTCTAGTTTGGAGAACCTAAAAGGCGCTCCAATCAGCTTACGCCAAAGACTTATTCATCTTCCCTTTGCACTAAAAATGCTAGTACTTGGCTTACTCGTTATTGCGATTGCCAGACCTCAAACCAGCAGCAAAAGAGAGGATGTCTCCGTAGAAGGTATCGACATCATGATGGCATTGGATGTTTCCAGCAGTATGTTAGCACAAGACCTCAAGCCCAACCGTTTGGAAGCTTCTAAAAAAGTAGCCATTGACTTCTCCAAAGGAAGACCCAACGACAGAATGGGATTGGTGATATTTAGTGGAGAAGCTTTTACACAATGCCCTTTAACTACTGACCATACCGTCCTTGGTAGTTTATTCACAAATGTTAAAAGTGGAATGATAGAGGATGGTACAGCCATTGGCGACGGACTTGCCACAGCCATTTCTCGTTTAAAAGATAGTAAGGCCATTAGTAAAGTCATCATATTACTAACTGATGGAGTGAGCAATATGGGAGCTTTGGATGCTTCTTCGGCTGCTGAAATTGCAAAAATGTATGGCATTAGAGTTTATACCATAGGTGTGGGAACTATGGGAACTGCTCCCTACCCTGTTCAAACTCCTTTTGGAACTCAGATGCAACAAATGGAAGTAAAAATAGATGAACCATTACTGAAACAAGTAGCGGCATTAACTGATGGTAGATATTTTAGAGCGACAAGCAATAAAAAGCTACAAGAAATCTATCAAGCCATTGATGAATTGGAGAAGTCAAAAATAGACGTAACGGTATTTAGTAAAAAAGGAGAAGAATTTCATATTTGGGCTATAGCGGCCGCTTTATTATTTCTTCTACTCCTTATATTAAAGTATACTTGGTTAAAAACATTGCCTTAAGAAATTATAAATGATAAAATTTGAAGACATAAACTATTTGTATTGGCTAGCAGCCTTGCCCGTTTTCTTCGTGCTTTTCTATTATATGATTTTGCAGAGGAAAGCCAGAATGAAAAAACTGGGTGAATTATCATTAGTAAAAAAACTAATGCCGGAACAACCTAAGCAGAAACTGTGGTGGAAATTTGGTGTCTACTCCGTAATATATACATTTATCATTATTGGTTTAGCCAATCCACAAATAGGAAGTAAGCTAGATAAGGTAGAGAGACAAGGAGTGGATTTGATGATTGCCTTGGATGTATCCAATAGTATGTTGGCGGAAGACATCAAACCCAACAGGTTAGAAAGAGCCAAACGGGCCATCAGTAAGCTAGTTGACCAGCTCGAGGGAGACAGAATAGGAATTGTAGTATTTGCCGGAAGAGCTTATACTCAATTACCCATCACCTCGGACTATAGCGCAGCCAAACTCTTTATCAATACCATAGATACAGACGTAGTCCCAACACAAGGGACTAGTATTGGACAAGCCATCAATTTATCGATGGAGGCTTTTGAAAAGAGTAAGCATGACAAGGCTATTATCGTCATTACTGATGGAGAAGACCATGAGGACAATCCAGTAGCTGCAGCTGAGGAGGCTGTTAAAAATAACATCAGTGTATATACCATTGGTATCGGTTTACCAGAAGGCGCTCCTATTCCGACTTATTCTAATGGCCAAAAGACGGGTTTCAAAAAGGACTTAAGCGGAAAAACCGTTGTAACCAAGCTCGATGAAATCACGCTTCAAAAAGTAGCTGCCGCTGGAAAAGGAATATATGTCCGAGCCAATAACACCACTGCAGGTTTAAAAGATGTATTTGATCGCATCAATAAAATGGAAAAGCAAAAATACGAGGCCAAAATCTTCTCCGATTATGAAGATCGTTTTCAAATATTCTTAGCCTTAGCTTTATTTTTCTTAGTGATGGATTTATTTATCACCGACAAACGTAGCAAATGGGCTGGCAGATTTAATATTTTCGAAACAAAAACAAGCAAAAATGAATAATACAAACAGAAATATTGTCTTGTTTTTTATCCTGCTTGGATTCATCATACCAATGACGAGTCTAGCACAATCAGACAAGAAATTGGTTCGCCAAGGAAATAAAGAGTTCCAAAATGGAAACTTCAACGAAGCTGAGATTAACTACCGTAAAGCTTTGGATAAGAATCCTCAGAAACAATCGGCACAGTTCAACTTAGGTGATGCTTTATATGAACAAGAAAACTACGAAAAAGCGGCAGAAGTCTTTGCTAACAGCAGTGTTGAGAAAATATCTAATTTTGAAAAATCCAATACGGCCTATAATCTTGGAAACTCCTTTTTAAAAGGAGGAAAGCTGAACGAAAGTATTGCGGCCTATAAGCAAGCTTTAAAATTTAATCCTGAAAACGAAGAAGCTCGTTATAATTTGGAATATGCTCGCCAAAAGCAAGCTCAACAAGAGCAACAAAATCAAGATCAAAATAAAGACGACAAGCAAGATCAGGATAAGGACAAGCAAGATCAGAATCAAGATCAACAGGAACAAAACAAAGACCAACAGGAGCAAAACCAAGATCAGCAACAACAAGATCAACAGAACCAAGACCAACAGCAGCAAGATCAACAAAATCAACAAGGCAACCAAAACGAACAACAAGCGCAAAAGATTAGTAAAAAAGATGCAGAACGAATGTTGGAAGCTTTAAAGAATAATGAAAAGAAAACTTTAGAGAAACTGAAAAAAGAAAAGAAAAAGAATGCCAAAGTTATTAAGTCGGAAAAAGATTGGTAAAACGGCTTAGACACTGAAACTTTGCGTATTGATATAGGAAATATATAGGTAATGATTACTTTTGCCAACTAATTTAGAGAATACTTAAAATAACATGAAGCGAATCATCATATTTTTCATCCTCATGCTTGGCTTGTATGGCATACAAATGCAAGCAGCAGAAGTGGACTTTAAGGTTTCCGCACCAGCTCAAGTGCGACTTGGAGAACGATTTCGACTCACTTATCAGATTAACGCTGATGTGGATCAGTTTACACCTCCAGCTTTATCAGGGCTACAAATACTTAGTGGACCCAGCCGAGGACAGAATAGCAGTATTCAGATCATCAACGGAAAGGTTTCTCAGAATATAAATGTCAGTTATACTTATATACTAGCTGCAACACAAGAGGGTAAAGTTGAAATTCCCGCTGCAGAAATTAAGGTTAATGGAAAATCCTATCAATCCACAACTAAAACTATCAATGTTGTTAAAGCAGGACAAAGTCCTAACCAATCTACTAAGACACAAAGCTCATCTAATGAAAACAAAGGAAGTCTAAAAGCTGACGATGTGTATATAAAGGCGTTCAGCAATAAAAAATCAGCATATCTTGGCGAACAAATCATAGTTTCTTATAGAATTTACACCAAAGTCCCAGTTTCAAATTTAAGCATAGATAAACTTTCGTCTTTCAATGGTTTCTGGAATGTAGAGCTATTGGAAAATAATGGAAAACTAAATCAAAGAAATGAAATCATTAATGGAGAAGAATATATTGTTGCGGATTTAAAAAGGACAGCATTATTTCCTCAAAAAACAGGCAAGTTAGAAATTGAACCCATGTCCTTGTCTTGTGTAGTGCAAGTTCAAACGAGTAATAAAAGAACTTCATCCAACGATCCTTTCTTCGATAGCTTCTTTAATGATCCCTTTTTTAGTAATAATTACAGAAATATTGAAAAGACACTTTTTTCTAATCAGTTGAATTTAGAAATAAAAGACCTCCCAAATGCCAACAAGCCCGTAAATTTTACAGGAGCTGTAGGCCAATATTCCTTAGGTTCTAATATCGATCATAGAGAACTAATGGCCAATGAAGCCATCACCTTGAAGTATACCATTAGTGGCCAAGGCAATGTGGATTTACTTCCTGATTTAAATGTCAGTTTTCCTGCAGATTTCGAGGTTTACGATCCTAAGATTTCTACAAAAACCAGAAAAAACAAAGAAGGTATTAATGGTTACAAAACTTATGAATACACCGTAATACCAAGAAGTGCTGGAACCTATGAAATTCCTACTGTTGAGTTCTCCTATTTCGACCCCGTTAAAAAACAATATAAAAAATTAAGTAGTGATTCTTATGAAATAAAGGTGAATAAATCTAATAATACCAATCAGCAAAATGTAACTTACGGAGGAAGCTCAAAAGAAGACATTCGTTATATTGGAAAGGATATTAGATACATATTCCTAATGCCATTCGAATTGGAACCATATGAGCATTTTTTCTTTGGCTCTTATTCATTCTATATTCTTCTTATCAGCCCTATTATTATCATGCTATTTATCATCATGGTATGGCAGCGAGAAAGAAAAAGAAGAGGAAATACCAGTTTAATGAAAAACAAAAACGCTACAAAAGTGGCCAAAAAACGATTGAAAAAATCTCATGAGTTTTTAAAGGCACACCAAGAAGCAGACTTCTATAATGAAATAGGCCAAGCTTTATGGGGCTATGTGAGTGACAAATTCAACATTCCACTATCGGAATTATCCAGCGATACTGTAAATGATAAATTGTTAGAAAAAGGAGTTAATGAAAATGTGATTCGAGAATTTATTGATACATTAAATAATAGTGAATTTGCACGCTTTGCACCAGGTGATAAAGATAGTATGATGGAAAAAGTCTATCAACAAGGATTAAATATCATCAGTAAAATTGAAGACCAATTAAAATAATAAGAAACATGAAAGCAAAAATAATCATTACTTGTCTTGCGGTCTTATTTTCTTTGGGGTCTTTTGCACAAGATTTCTCAAACAAAATTATTACTGCCCAAGACTTATATGCTGAAGCAAAATACGATACAGCAGCAGTAGTTTATCAATCCATAATCGACAGCGGATATCAATCTCCAGAACTATATTACAACTTAGGCAATACCTATTTTAAATTGCAGGAAATACCAAGTGCCATATTGTATTACGAAAAAGCTTTAAAGCTGAAACCCAGCGATGAAAACATTATTTTTAATCTTCAACTATGTAATTCAATGATTCCAGATAGAATTGAAGAAATACCTAGATTATTTTTCATTAATTGGTATCAAAGCCTATACAATCATTTCCCCATAGATGTATGGGCAAAAATAGGATTGATCCTATTTTCATTTTTCGCATTGCTACTAACCATATATTTCCTCTCCAACAAAATCATTATCAAGAAATTAGGTTTTTGGACTGCATTTGTATTTTTAAGCTTATCTGTATTTACTTTTTTTCTGACTTATCAGAAGTACTCATCTTTTAAACAGCATGATGAAGCCATTATCTTCACTCCTAGCATCACTGTAAAAAGTTCTCCCGCCAAAAGCAGTGTCGATTTATTTGTTATTCATGAAGGAACAAAAGTGAGCATACTTGATCAGGTAGGTGAGTGGAAGAAAATCAAAATTCAGAATGGAAGCATTGGTTGGATCGAGAGCGAAAACATGGAAATTATATAGCGATTTTGGGTCATTTCTGACATGATTTTTGAGCTCACAAGACATTTTGGAAGCCAAATCCGAACCGAAATCCAAAAAAGGGATGAGAATTTTAGTGAAAATCCGCCTCTTTTTGATTGATATTAGCCATTTCCACTTAAAAGTTTCCCCTAATTTCGAAATGCTTACCTCAGAAAAACACTTAGTAATAAAACCCTTATCTTTTACCGTACATATACCTGATATTAAATATCTTAGACCAATATCAAACGCAAATTATTTATGATGAATCATGCTCGTTAAATTATTTTAACATAATTAGATGTAAAACATCAATAAAACCTTAAAATATGTTAAAACAAATTGGTTTCGAAAATTTGTAATCAATCAAATTTAATGTACCTTGTGCCACTATTTTAGAAATATTACGAAATTAATTCAAAATAAAAACAAGCGGGTATGAAAAATAGATTTTTACGATTTACCTTTGTAGTTTTTCTTGCAGGTTTAACATCAGTTTTGATGGCCTTTTCTGTTGATGGAAATGACAATAATCCTATCAACAAGAATTCAAAAATGACATCTGGTGAGTACTTCTCCAAAATCAAGACGAATCAGCACACTGGAACCATTTCCATTACTGATGTGATTTCAGCGAGAGAATCATCTCAATTAATGAGTCATTTTAAATCGCAAGCATCCACTTACCAATGGACTTCAATGGGACCACTCAACTATGGTGGACCAACAAAAGCAGTGATCATCGATAACACTGACGCAAGTGGTAACACATTTTTCGCCGGTAGTACTTCTGGTGGTTTATGGACATCTACAAATTATGGCGCTACTTGGTCCATGGTTCAGTTAGATGATGTATTGAATGTTTCTTCTATCTGCCAAGCAGATAATGGAACTATTTATGTAGGTACTGGAGTAAGCCTTGAGCCTGCAGCAGATAAGCTTTCAGAAGGTAGTACTATTGGAAAAGGGATATACAAATCAACCAACGGAACTACGTTTGAGTTAATGCCAGGTACAGCACCTGATGGCTCTAACCCTGAAGGTGATTGGGCATTTATCCAGAAATTAGCCGTTGATGGTTCTGGAAATTTATTTGCAGCAACCAATACTGGTTTAAAGTATTTTAATGGAGCTGAATGGACTATGGCAAAAGCAGGTGATACTGAACTTTCAGGAAAGAGCTGCGATGTTATAGTAAAGAATGGTTCTGTTATAACAGCTGTAGCAGGAAATGCATATATTTCTACAGGAAGTGCAATAGGTTTCACATTAATTTCTGGAGAAGAAGAAGGAATGCTACCTTCAGGTTCATTTGGAAATATTAAATTTGATATCTCAACAACGAATGCTGATTATATTTATGCAAGTTACGTAACTACAGAAGGCTCATTACATAATGTTTATGTAACTACTGATAAAGGTTTGACTTGGAGAGTAGTTTATCCTGGAGGCTCTTCAATTGGTGATATCTATTATGGTCAAGGATTAAGAAATAATGCCATTGCGGTTTCTCCTACGGACGAAAAGAAAGTGTACCTTGGAGCCTACGATGTTTATCAAGGATATGAATCACAATCTACTGGTTATTATAACTGGACTCAAATAACAAATGGTAATTTCCCCCCTTACCCTAATGGTTTTACTTCAAACTATGTTCATTTTGGTATAAATACCATTGTATTTGATGCCTCAAGAAATGGAAATGCCATTATTGGTAGTGATGGAGGAATGAGCCTCACAACAAATGGTTTTGGTAGTACAGAAATTATTAACCGTGGCTATAACACTTCTGAATATTTTACAGTAAACGCATCTAAAGGGGGGGCTGTATTAGCAGGTTCTCAATTTAATGGTGTTCATAGAATTGAAGACAATGGCTCTAAGCAAGCAATTGAAATGCTAGTGGGCAAATTTGGTTCTGCTAGTGCTGAAACAGGTGGTTATAACCATATCAGTTTTATCAACCCTGAATTTGTAGTTTGTTCTGATGAAAATGGTAATTTCTGGAGATCAGAGGACGACGGTATAAATCAAGACCCAACTATTATAAATGACATTGAAATAGGTGAAGAGTTTATGACTCCATTTTTAATGTGGGAAACAACAAATGACCCTTATTCTACAGATACAGCAGAATTTGTAGCTCGTACAAGAGCTTACCAAGCTGGTGAAGAAGTTTATGTACAAAGTAATTCTTATGAGTTTCCATTCAAAGCTATTTTAGACCAAAATGTTGATTCAGCAGGGACTGCTCTTGTTCGAGATATCGTTTCTACAAAAGCTTTCATAGCAACACAAGATGCTGTTTATATGACCACAGGAATGCTTGACTATACAGCAATTCCTACTTGGTGGAAAATTAGCGAGATTGAAGGCCTACCAACTTGTATGGCATATTCGGCAGATGCTAATTATGTTTGGGTTGGTACTTTAGAAGGTAAGTTATATAGACTTTCAAACATCTCTAGAGCTCATTCAGAAGAACAAGCCGACATTAACAGACCTGGCTGTATTATAGCAACACAAGAAATTGCGTTATCTACAAGCCAAGCGGTTACTTCTGTTTCAGTTGATCCTAAAGATGCTGAGAACATTGTTTTCACTCTAGGAAACTATGGCAACACGGATTATGTTTTTGCTTCTACAAACGGCATGAGTGATGCACCTGAGTTTTCAAGTATTCAAGGAAACCTTCCAAAAATGCCAGCTTATGCCTCTTCTTTTGAAGTAAATGCTGATGGTCTTGTTTTTATTGGTACTGAAAATGGAATGTTCATCACATCGAATTTTGATGCAAATCCTGTTGAATGGATCTATGAAGATGCTGCATTTGGTAATGTTCCTGTATTTGCCATCAGACAACAAAATGTTAATTGGCCTTCTGCTAAATTCCCAGTAGGAGATAATTATTTATTCTATGCAGGAGCCAATAATTATGGAGCCATGTATGTAGGTACATTTGGCGGTGGAGTATATGTGAGTAAAGACTTTGTTGGTTTTGAAGAGTTTAACGCTCCTATTGCTAAGGAAGGAAGTATTGAGCTCTATCCAAATCCTGCACAGAACCTAATTAATATTGCTTATCATGCAATAAATAGTTCATCAGTAAGTGTAGATATATTTGACCTTAGTGGTAAACTAATTATGAATCAACAATTCAACAATCAAGCAGATCATTCAAATTTAGAGCTTGATCTTTATAACCTTCAAAACGGTTCATATATTGTTAGATTAACAGATGGTCAGAAGCAATATCAAACTAAATTGGTTATTTCTAAATAGTTATTAATAAATAAAAGATATAATGATGAAGAAATTTTACGGAATATTTATCATGTTATTAGTGGTACAGCTAGGATTTGCTCAAAAAGTGACCGTACCGCAACTTACATCACCCGAAAATGAATTTGAAACAGCTATGCCAGATGCAGTTTTGGATTGGGTAGCCGTTTCAGGAGTTGGAGAAATCACCTATCATGTACAATTAGCAACTGATGCTAGTTTTACAAACTTAGTTGTTGATGAAAACCAGAATGAGATCTCTGCTTATTATAATAGTAACTTACTATTTGGTCAAGAATACTTTTGGAGAGTAAAAGCCACGGATAACAATGGTACTTCTGAATGGAGTGATACCTTTACATTCTCTGTTTTTACAGAAGTTGAACTTTCTAAGCCAAATGATGGTAAAGATGGTATTGACATTTTAGCGGAACTAAAATGGAAAAACAGAAGTAATGGTGAGACCATTGTAGGTGTTGGTGGATTTGATATCGACATTGACACTGTAAATACTTTTGACAGCCCATACCACAGCATGATCAATGCTGAAGGTGTTGTTTTCGAACAAATTACCGACTATCTCCTTTTTGGGAAAGTACATTATTGGAGAGTTAGAGCTATGCATGCAGATGGATTTAGCCCATGGTCTGAAATTAGAGAGTTCGAAACAGTACCTACTGTTGAACTAGACAAACCCAGTAACAATACCACTGACGAAGAGTTTGACCTAACTCTAAAATGGGACAAATTAGGTGATGAAGGTGATGATTTTGAATATACATTAGAAGTTAGTACTGATGAAGTATTTACAGAACCTGTTACTATTATTACTCTAAATGATGAAGCAGAACCTGACTTTTTAAAATTTGGCCATGAATATTGGTGGAGAGTGAAAGCAACTACTCCTACTAGTACATCTCCATGGTCTGAAGTTTATAAATTCACCATGATAGCTTCACCAGAATTAACAAGTCCTGAAAACAATCAGGAAGTAAATACACTTCGCCCTAAGCTAGAGTGGGAAACTATAGAAGGTGCTGCTGGTTATGAAATTGTTTTAAGTGAAAATGCTGATTTATCAGATGGAATGATGTATACAGTTGACAATAACACAGGTAGCTATCCTCTTCCAGTTTTAGATAGAAATACTAGCTATTATTGGTCGGTTAAAGCGACAAGAGAGAATGATGATTCTGAGTATGCTGAAACTTTTATGTTTAATATTATTAATGTAGGAGTTGAAGAATTAACTAACATCTCTGAAGTAAGCTTATTCCCAAATCCTGCTACTACATCTATGGCTTTATCTTTTATTGCTAAACAAAGTGGTAATCTTGATATTGTAATTTCTGATATTTTAGGAAAAACTGTTTCCAATCAATCTGTTGATGTAAAAACAGGACTTTTTAATGAAAATATTAACATAGAAGATTTAAACCAAGGAATTTATTTCTTAGAATTAAATCAAAACAACGAAAGCAAAGTAATTAGATTTTTAGTGAAATAATTACAAAACAAATATTCTAAAAGAGCTACTCCAAAAGAGTGGCTCTTTTTTTTGTTATACGATTTTCATAATCTTTCCGTTTATCAACAATACGATGTTATCATCTATCAAAGCTTAGCTTTAGCCAGTTTTCATTTGTTGGTAATTTAGCAATATCAAATATTATGACCATGCGAAAAAGATTATTCTATAGCATATTAAGTTTATCATTATCCCTTTTCTCTGCCAACTACTTGGCGGCACAAAGCTCTCAGGCCAATAAGGAGTTCCAGTCTCAACAACTTCTACTAAGCGATTTAACAGAAAATAATAGGCTTTTAGCGGCTCAAACCCTCATTCATGATTTAAAAAAGGGAAGGGCAAACCTAAGTCAATTATCAGATTTAGAATATTATAATGCATTAATTTCCCTAAAACTAGATCTAAGAGAAGGACCAGGATTAGTAGAGAAATTTGAAAATGACTATCCCCATTATAGTAAACTCGAAACTTTGAAAAAAGAAAGAGGAGACTACTATTTTAAGCATAAGAAATTCAAAAACTCGGTAGTTGAATACGAACAAGTACGCCCAGCAAATCTGGAACCAGAGGATAGAAACACCTATTTCTTCAAATTGGCTTATAGCTACTTCATGAACGACAAGCCCAAAAAAGCCAAGACTAATTTCTATAAAGTAAAAGACAGCAAATCTTCTTATGCACATTCTGCCACCTACTATTATGCACATATCAACTATGATGAGAAGAATTTCCCTTCAGCATTAAAAGGATTTGAAAGTCTTCGGGATAATTCAACTTTTAAATCTATTGTCCCTTATTACATTTGCCAAATATTCTACCAAGAAGAAAATTATGATAAACTTTTAGAAACAGCTCCTGCCCTTTTTGAGGAGGCCAGAGGTCCAAGGAAAAATGAAATTGCCAAATTAGTGGGCGATGCCTATTTCAAACAAGAAAAGTATGATAAAGCCATAGAGTATTTAGAGTTCTACAAGTCTAATAGCAATTCTGGATATGAAAAATCGGATTATTACCAGTTGGCTTTTGCCTATATGAAAGTTGATAATTATGAAAAAGCCATTAAGTACTTCGAGAAAGTAGGGAACAAAAACGCAGCTATTTCACAAAATGCCTTATATAATCTTGGCAATTGCTATCTAAAAACCAATCAAAAAGAGTTTGCTGGAAAAACTTTTTATGCGGCCTATCAAATGGATTTTGATAAGACCATACAAGAAGATGCCATGTTTAACTTTGCTAAGATATCTTTTGAACTGAGCAACGACCCTTATAATCGAGCCATTACAGCTATAGACACTTACATCAAAAACTATCCCAATTCACCTCGGAAAAACGAAGCATATGGCTATTTGGTCAATTTATTTCTCTCCTCTAAGAATTATAAAGGAGCCTTATCCGCTATTGAAAGCATCCCCAATAGAAGTGAAAACCTCAATAAAGCCTATCAAAGAATTGCCTTCAATAGAGCTACAGAACTCTATCAAGAATCCAGATATACGGATGCTTTTGACCTTTTTGAAAAATCGCGCAAGTATCCATCCGACAAAAAGATGAGTCTGCAAGCAAAATTCTGGGCTGCCGATTGTCAATATCAAATGAAAAGCTATTATAAAGCCATTAAAGCATGGAAAGAACTTGCAAGCGATTATAAGATCCATCAAATTAATGAAGCCAATAAACTTAATTATAATATTGCTTTTTCTTATTATAGATTAGATGATTATTCAAATGCTATAGAATGGTATTCAAAAGTAATCAATGACAGAAAATCACCTGAGAAATTAATAGCGGATGCCTATTTAAGAAGTGGAGACTGTTACTATCTTCTTAAAGATTATAGAAATGCCATTACCTATTATGGATCAGCTTTCGATTTAAAACAATCCAACGCCGACTATGCCCTCTACCAAAGAGCATTAGCCCATGGTGCTGATGGTAACCTTCAACAAAAGACGGAGGAGTTAAATTACTTCTATTCCCAATATCCGAAATCAGATTTAGGGGATGATGCCTTATATGAACTAGGGACAACCTATCTGATCTTCGAACAAAGTCAAAAAGCCATCAATAGCTTCAATAACTTGGTGAAAGATTATCCTAACAGCCCTTTTAAAAGACAAGCCCTTTTAAAAATTGGGTTAACCTATTATAACATGGACAAAAAGCAAGAGGCTTTACAAGTATTGAAGCAAGTAGTTCAAAATTATTCTGGTACTAAAGAATCAAAGGAAGCACTAGTAAGTATCCGAAATATATACGTAGAATCGAATGCAGCTGATGATTTCTTTGTTTATGTAAAGAATATTCCGTTCGTAAATATTAGTAATAATGAGCAAGATAGTATCACCTATATGGCCACAGAAAATGTATATATGAACGGGAATTGCCGAGAAGCAGTACCTGGTTTTAATCATTATTTAGAGAAATATCCACAAGGTGCTTTTAGTATTAACGCTCACTTTTATAGAGGCGAATGCTTGCTTAAAACCAGTGAATACGATCTAGCCCTACTCGACTATCAGTTTGTATTGACTAACTCAAAAGCCGCCTTTAGAGAATCCTCTCTTCTTAAATCGGCACGAATATATAGATACAACAAAAACTATGTAATGGCTCTTAGAAACTATCAACAACTGTTTAATATTGCTTCTAGCGAGATATATCTCTCAGAAAGTCTCGATGGACAATTAGAATGCTTTCAGCAAATGGGGCAAAACGATAGCATATTGGTCATTGGTAAAACCATTTTAACATCGAAAGTAGTTTCTGAACCTACCATGAAAAAGGCCCATTCATATATGGCACATGCAGCTCTAAAAACTGGAGATTTAAGTTTGGCTAATAGAGAATACACCATAGTATCTAACCTCATGCAAGGAGAAAGTGCTGCAGAGGCTAAATATTACCAAGCGCTCATTCAGTATAAATTAACCAATTATAAAGACTCAGAGAAAATAGTTTTTGAGCTTATCAACGAATATGGCTCATATGACGAATGGATTACTAAGGGTTTTATCTTATTGGCAGATATCTATGTAAAATATGACAATACATTCCAAGCCTTGCAAACACTGCAAAGTATTATAGATAATCAAGAGGATTCTGTACTTGTTAATATGGCCCTAAAGAAAAAGAAAGTGGTGGAAGAATTAGAAGCCATAGAAGAACGAGAACTAAATACGCCAGCAGAAACTGACAGCGTAACATTAGATCCAGAACAACAATAGCCTTAATTTTTAAGATTCATAATTATGAAAGTAAATCATCATCAATATATCAACAGTATTAAAATAGGCTTTAAGTTCATTTTAGCCTTCCTAGTTTGGTTTCCACTATTGAGTGTAGCGCAGGTTGAAGAAATGGATACCGATGAGGAAGTAATGGTTATTGCACCATTTAATCCAAGCATCAGTAAGGCACAAAAACTCAATTTTCAACCTCAAGCAGATACCAATAGGGCACAAAAACTCAAAATTGACTATCTAACAACGCCTCAACTATTCGAGACCAATTATTCTCTGGAGAAATTGACTGCTGCAAAATTTGTAGACAGAAAAAATCCGAAATATGCACAAAACTTTGCCAAAGCAGGTTATGGTTTATATAATAGCATTTACGGTGAACTATTTGTGAATAGCGAAATGAGCAAAACTTCTCAGGTGGGTGTTCATGTTCGTCACTATTCTACCAATGGTGGAATTGATAAATTTGCCTATTCAGGAAGTTCTTTAACTACTGCAAAGGTATGGACTAAAAGTGTAAGAAGAAAGCAAACCACAAGTCTTTCTGTTGATTATAAAAGAAATCAAATCCATCAATATGGCTTCAGATTAGAAGATTATCCTATTCTTAGCTTTCCTAGCTCAAGTGCTGAAGCTTTAAAAAACGATATTAATCAAGTTTTTTCCCATATTGGTTTCAATGGGGATATCTTGGGGAATTTTGATACTAAATTCCGAGATTGGAAAATTCAATTGGGATATAAATATTTCTGGGATATATTTAAAACCTCTGAACATCTAATTGATATTGATGCCTATTACGAGCATCCAGTAGACTGGATTAATGTGGATCAGCAGCATATTGGAGTTGCTTTCAATACTCAAACTTACAGCACTAAGTTTAACTTTTCAGGCCTCACCCCTTCTATTGATAGCTCCGAAAGCTATTTCCATGGTTTATACGACATAGCTCCTTATTACCAGATTAAGCACGAAAACTTAACTTTAGAATTGGGAGCCAAATTAAGCATGGGTTTAGATAGCAATACCAATGTTCGAATAGCTCCACGTATAAAATTAGAAGTCGGTTTATTGGGTGACCAACTCCTACTATACGCCCATGTTAATGGTGGAATCTATAATAATAGCGTATTTGGATTAAGTACAGAAAACAACTTTATAAGCCCTGTGATTCCATTGATGTATACTGAGAATAAATACCAAGTAAAAGTTGGTCTAAAAGGTCACTATTTAAGCTTTCTCGACTATCATGCATTCGTAGAAACATCCGCATTTGAGAATATGCCTATGTATGTGACAGATGTAACTTCACCCTATAACAATACTTTCACAGTGATTTATGATGGAGGCCAGCAATTAGGTGCCGGAATGGAATTCCTCTTTAAAACTGAAAGATGGAATGTAGAACTCATGGGAAAATACCAATCTTTCACCATGGATACCGCTACTAGAGCATGGCAAAAGCCATCCTTTACTTATAAATTGAAAGTAGGATATTATGTTCTAGAAAACTTGAAAGTAACAGGTTTACTATTGGGACAATCGAAAATGTATAATCTTTATCAGGGAGAAAAAACAGTTGAACCCTGGATGGATTTCAGCTTAATGGCCGATTATCATTTAAGCAAAGACTTGGGCTTCTTCTTGAAGGTTACGAATATCTTCTCTGACCAATATCATATTTGGTATGAATATCCTGTGCAAAGTATTGGATTTATGGGTGGCATCCATTTTGCTTTTTAATAGCTACCCACTGCTGCTATTAACTTTTAGCACTATAAAAAAATATCTGGCTTTATAGCCATTGAGCTTTTCGAAATGGCTATAACATTTTACTTTTCAATGCCTTTTTGGCTATTCGCACAAAACCAAAACTATTCTAAACTCTTAAGAAAGCACTTTTGTGATTTCAATAAATTCGGCTACTCCTAATTGTTCTGGTCTTTTGATGGCTAAATGTCCAAGTTCTTCAAGGTGATCTTTAAAACCCATGGTTTTAAGAGAGTTTGAAATGGTTTTTCTCCTTTGACCAAATGCTGTTTTAATCACTGTCTTAAAGATCTTCTCATTGCAATCTAATTCTTTCACACCATTTCTACGCAACCTTATAACTCCAGACTTTACCTTCGGAGGGGGATTAAAAACCTCAGGTTCCACAGTAAAAAGATATTCAATATGGTAGAAAGCTTGTAACAATACACTTAGAATACCATAAGTTTTTGAACCTGGACCAGCAGCTACTCGTTCAGCTACTTCTTTCTGAAACATCCCAACTACTTCTTCCACCTTATGCCGATCGTCCCACACTTTAAACAAAATCTGAGTACTGATATTATAGGGAAAATTACCAACTATGCTATATTTCTCGGGAAAAACCTCCTCTAAATTTAATCGAAGAAAGTCTCCTAAAATCAATTGGCTTTTTAAATCAGGATGCACTTCCAATAAATAAGCTACTGATTCCCTGTCAATTTCAATGATTTGAAAATTACCAATGGGTTTCTCCAAGAGAAAATCTGTTAAGACTCCAGTTCCTGGTCCAATTTCTAAAAGATTCTGAGTATCTTCCCTCAAGGCATTCACAATATCTGCAGCAATACTCTTGTCATTTAAAAAATGCTGTCCGAGTTGCTTTTTGGGTCTTACATGATTCATTTGGCGAAAGTACAAAAAAAGCATTCTAATGTGGTAAAAGGAAAAATTATGAATATATTTGGCAACTCATAACCATGTTATTGGTCTTATAATCATAATATAATTTACATCAAATGAAAAACATATTTCTTCTATTTATTAGTTTAATTATAACTATTCAAATTCAAGCGCAAGACCAGATGGTGGTTAGGCTTGATAATGCAGGACAAAACGAATTAAAAACATTCAAACAAAAGAAATTAGAAATTACTGCCTATAAAGAAGGTGCATATCTTGATGCTTTAATTAGTCAAGAAAAGTATCAGGAATTGATTGATGAGGATTTCCAACTAAGAATCACACAAACAGCTAAAAAAAATAAAGCTCATTTGAGTCAGCAAAAAGGTATCGATGGTTACAGAACTTATGATGAAGTATTAGCCGAATTACAACAACTAGCAATTGACTATCCTGAAATATGCACATTAACTGACATTGGAGACAGTCATGGAAAAGAATATTTTAATAGTGGGATGACGAATTACGAAGATTATCAACATGATATTTGGATGTTGAAAATATCTGACAATGTGAATGAAAACGAAGATGAGCCAGCGGTTTACTATATGGGTGCGCACCATGCTCGCGAACCAATTTCCACCGAAGTGGTGATGGGAATTGTCAATCACTTATTAGATAATTATGGGACTGACAGTGATATTACCAATATGGTAAATGCATCTGAAATCTATATCGTACCAATAGTAAATCCTGATGGTCACGAAGTAGTACTAGACCAAATAAATACATGGTGGAGAAAAAATGCAGCGGATAATAATAACGATGAAATATTCACCAGCATGAGTGAGGGCCCTGACGGTGTAGATCTAAATAGAAACTATGGGTGGGAATTTGGTGGTTCTGGTGCTTCTGGCACTCCTTCAAGCGATCTTTTTCATGGCCCTGGTGCATTTTCTGAACCAGAAGCATATACAATGAAGGAACTATTGGCCAGTCATCACTTTACTACTGGTATTTCATTCCACAGTTATAGCGAATTAGTCCTATTTCCTTATGCTTACTCTGCTACTACCCAAGCTCCCGACCATTATGCCATGGAAGAATTGGCAATAAATATGGCCGAGACCATTCCTAACATAGTGGGTTCAGGTCATTATATTCCAGAACAATCCAATGAGCTATACCCAGCTGCAGGAATTACAGACGATTGGGCCTATGGAAAGCATGGAATATTCTGTTTTACCGTAGAACTAGGTCAAGAGTTTATTCCACCAGCAAGTCAGGTTCCACAAATTGTGGAAGACAATATTGAATCTGCTCTGCTAGTTTTAAACAGAGCAAACCACCAAACATTAAGAGGCCATGTATACGATGCAGAAACTAATGAAGCAGTAGTTGCTGAGGTATTTATAGAAGGACTTGATGATCAAGGAGATTACAGAGAACCATATATGAGCAATACTGAATTTGGTGCCTACTACCGTTTGTTGCTAGAAGGCGAATTTAATGTAACTTTTTCTGCTTATGGATATATTCCACAGACCTTCTCTGCATTAGAAATCACAGCAAATGAAATCACTATTCAAGATGTTTATTTAGAGCGAGCTGAAAGTGGCCCTATATATGGCAGCGTGATTGATGGTGTAACAGGTGAAAATATTGAAGGCGCTGAAATTAGCATTTTAAACTCTCCAATTCCGGCAACTTATACTGATGCAAATGGTGTTTATAATATAAATGATGTGAGTTTCAGCAACAATAGAATTAGAGTTTCTAGGGAAGGTTATGCTCCATTCTTTATAGAACAAGATATTAATGAAGACCATTATATAATCAACTTCGTTTTATTACCTGCTCAAGCCATCAGTTTTGAAAGTGGAGAGATTGGCGAAGAATTTAGTATGTCATCAAATCCTTGGACTATCGATGGAAACAACTCTTGGGATAATAACTACTCAGTTGTTTCAGGAGCAATCGGTAACAACCAAAGTTCAATAATGACATTGGAAATAGAAGACAGAGCTTCAGGTATCGTGAGCTTCTATACAAAAGTTAGTAGTGAGTCAGGGTATGATTTTCTTCACTTTTTAGTTGATGGTGCAACACTAGGAAGCTGGAGTGGAGAAACTGGCTGGACTCAAGTAGTATTCCAACTTGATGAAGGTAATCATGAATTAGAATGGAAATATACAAAAGATGGAGGTGCTATTGGCGGGTTAGATAAAGCATGGGTAGACTATATAGAAATCCCTCCAGTTTTAACCACCATGGTAAATGCGGGTCCCGACCAAATTATTTGCACCAATGAAACTGCAAAACTAAATGCTTTTGCTGCCAATTATTCAACACTGAGCTGGACAAGCGATGGAGATGGAAGCTTTAGTAATACAAACAGCTCCGAAACCATATATACACCTGGAACAAATGATATAGCCAATGGCGAAGTTAACTTAAGTATTGCCGCAGAGGGTAGTACTACAGCAACAGATGCTATGGTACTCACAGTAGATATCTGTACAGGCATCGAATCCATAAATAAACTTCCTGAATTCACACTCAGCCCAAACCCTGCTAAAACTTGGGTTAATATTTCTCTTTTGGAAAATAAAGCAGATTA
This sequence comes from Lentimicrobium sp. S6, assembly GCF_013166635.1. NCBI lineage: Bacteria > Pseudomonadati > Bacteroidota > Bacteroidia > Bacteroidales > Lentimicrobiaceae > Lentimicrobium > Lentimicrobium sp. S6. The sequence goes on from NZ_JABKBZ010000002.1 coordinate 33,411, forward strand.
TTTAGAAGTATATAATATGTCTGGCGAACTCATTCAGTCTATTCAACTCATTGAAAACCAAAAAGACCTAAAATTAAATATCTCAAGATACTTAAGTGGTGTCTATGTGGTAAAAGTGAGTAATTCAAATGGCGAATATCAAGCACAAAGATTGCTCATACAATAGCCTCCACAAGAATAAATAAATCAAACCTATCCGTTTTGTAGCTGATAGGTTTTTTTGTGACCTTGAAAAAATATTATTCAAAATATTTCTTCATCCTTTCTCTTTTTTTGATAGATTTACATCGAGATTTTTGCGAAGCCACCAATAAGATATTACAAATTAAATTATCAAACATGAACTTACAATTCTACAAAAGTATTGTATTGACAATGCTATTGAGTACATTTATTTTTCAAAGTTTTGCTCAAAAGACACCCATCGACAAAGCAGATTACAGAATGGCTGAGCGCTTTAGTCCCACAAAAATCAAAAACATGGTTTTTAGTCTCGATGTCAGACCCAAATGGTTAGAATCAGGAGATAAGTTTTGGTATACCTACAAAACCACTGAAGGTACTTTCTATTATTTAGTTGATTTGGAAAAGAAAAGCAAAAAACCACTTTTCGATAATCACCACATGGCTACTCAGTTAACATTAATTACTAAGGATCCTTATGATTTACAACATCTTCCAGATATTAAACCTGACTTCGAAAAAGGAGATAAAACCTTTCGTTTTGATGTAACTAGCACCCAGTTTGAAGAAAAAAAGAAAGAGGATGTTACTGATTCTACATCAGTCAAAAAAGAAGAAGAAAAAGTGATAGAAATAGAAGAGGAAGATAAAAGAGACGACGAAAAGGAAAAAGACGGAGAGATTGATAAGAAAAAGAAAGCTAAAAAAGACAAACCCAAGAAAAAAGTCTTTCACCTAGAATATAACATCGAAACTGGTGAGCTTAAAGAAATAGAAGACTGGAAAAAAGAAATAAAAGATCCAGACTGGGCTAATATTTCACCAAACGATAGCATTATCATTTTTGCTAGAGATTATAATTTGTATTGGATGGATTATGCCAACTACTTGAAAGCAAAAGAAGAGGAAGACAAACAAAAAGATGATGAGGATCATAAAGACTCTACTATTGTTGAGTACCAAATCACAAATGATGGAGTGAAGAACTATGGCTATGGTGGTGGATACACTGCTCAGAATAACGATACAGAGAAAGAGATTAAAGAAGAAATGAAGAAAAGAAGAAGTGCTTGGGTAACTTGGTCCCAAGATTCTAAAAAGTTCTCATTAATTCGTTCCGACGATCGTCACTTAAATGAATTATGGGTGATTGATGTATTGAAGAATCCACGCCCCAAATTGGAAACCTATAAATACCAAATGCCAGGCGAAAAAGACACCACAGAAGTGGAACTCTTGGTTTTTGATGCAGAAACCAAAGAACATATAAAAATTCAAACTAATAAATTCAAAAACCAATGGGTTAATGTTTCCAGCAAATCTTTCACCAATAAAGAAAAGCTAGCTGATCACTTGGCTTCACAATGGATTTCAGAATCCTCTGATAAACTTTACTTTACCAGGAGCAGTCGTGATTTAAAGAAATTTGAATTTTGTGTTGCTGATTTAAATTCAGGTGAAGTTTCTGTTATTCTTGAAGAAAGTATGAATACTTATCTGGATACTAGAACTCCAATCCTTTTCAATAATGAGAAGCAATTTATCCATTGGTCGGAACGTACAGGATGGGGGCATTTCTATCTTTATGATATTGATGGAACTTTGGTTCGTCAATTGACTTCTGGACCATGGAAAACAGACGAATATTCTGCTAAAGTAGATGAAAAAACAAATACTTTATTCTTTACTGCTCAAGGTAAAGAAGCCAATGAAAACCCATATTACACCCACCAGTATAGTGTTTCATTAAAAGGTGGCGATATTAAACTACTCAATACAGGAAATTACTATCATAGCTCCAAATTAAGCGACTCTTATCATTATTTCATCAATAACTATTCAAGAGTGAATACAACGCCTAAATCGGAGATTAGAGACCGCTCAGGAAATCTAGTCATGGAATTAGAAACTGCCGATTTATCTTCATTATTTGCTGCCGGTTATAAATTCCCAGAACCATTTAAAGCTAAAGCTGCCGATGGTATTACTGATATTTATGGAGTGATGTATAAACCATTCAAAATGGATTCTACTAAGACTTATCCAATTTTAGAATATGTGTACCCTGGGCCTCAAACCGAAGCCATGAGTTTCAAATTCTCTCCTCGTATGGATAGAAATGACAGAATGGCTCAATTGGGTTTCGTTGTTATTTCATTAGGAAATAGAGGAGGCTCTCCAAATAGATCACAGTGGTATCACACTTATGGTTACGGAGACTTACGTGACTATGGTTTAGCAGACAAGAAATATGTAGTGGAACAACTAGCTGATCGCTTTGATTTTATCGACATCGATAAAGTGGGTATCTCTGGTCATTCAGGTGGTGGTTTTATGTCGACAGCAGCTTTATTACAGTATCCTGATTTTTATAAAGTTGCTGTTTCTTCTGCAGGTAATCATGAAAACAATATCTACAACCGTTGGTGGAGTGAGCGTCATCATGGAGTTGAAGAAAAAGTATCAGATGATGGTGATACCACTTTTGTATATCAAATTGAGAAAAATAGTGATTTAGCAAAGAATTTAAAAGGTCACTTAATGCTGGTTACTGGTGATATTGATAATAATGTACATCCTGGAAATACTTTGAGAATGGCCAATGCCTTAATAAAAGCCAATAAACGTTTCGACCTGTTTATTATGACTGGTCAGCGACATGGTTTTGGTGGACATGGTGATTATTTCTTCTGGCGCAAAGCAGATTATTTCTGCCGTCATCTCATTGGAGATTATTCCATTAGTACCGATATATTTGAAATGAATAGGGAACATAAGGCTACTCCTAGTAAGAAGAGAAGCAAATAGTGTTTGCCCATAAAGTCCGACTTCTTCGTTAGGCTTGTCCTAAAATTGGTCATTTACAAAAGTAAACTCCCAAGTCTAGGACTTCGCAAGCCCTGCCTAGCCGTCAGGTAGGCTCGAATTTAAACTTTATGAATCAAACACGTAAGTTCAAGCACTATATAAACTACTTAATAATCTAAGAGAAATAGCCGTGGGATTCTGCGGCTATTTTTTTGCTTGCCCAAATCTTAACAATATTTAAAAACATCCATGTATAGTTGTTTTCAATTAATTTTACATAAAAATAAGCAACGAATGTAACTTATTCAATAGCTGAACAGTCATAGACTTATGAAAACAAATACCATTATACTAAGCTTCTTTCTTCTCATATCCCTGTTTTCTCAAGGACAAAATGACGAAAGCCATGTGATTCGAGGAACCATCATTGATAAAAACACCAATGAAGTACTACCCTATGCCAATATCGTTATACTTCAAAAATACAAAGGAACGGTAAGTAATGAAAAAGGAAGTTTCTCATTTGACCTATCTCCTTTCTCATCTCAAGACACGCTCAGTTTTCAGTTTATTGGATACAAGTCGCATAAGGTACTCGTGAACCAAACCACTCCTGAAATGACGGGTCAGTTTAAAAACTTGGGGATTAAGCAAAAAGCTTCTGCAATCTAAAGAGAAGGAAATTAGTATCAGACACCCCTCTTAAATTCGCTCTGAAGAGTTTGATCTTTGAGTTGAAAGACTCCGCATTAGCATTTGTATTTCTGTTTAAAAAGAAGTTTGTTATATTCTCCATATTAGTTCCAATAGAATTTGCTGCTGTGTAGAAGTTTTCCATCTTATTAGCGAACACACTTGTTATCCAGTTTATGAAGTTACGTTCAGCCACTTGTTTATTTCTTAACTCATAGATGTTTCTGAACACCATTGTAATTTTATATGCTACCATTAATTTGGGGTATTCTTTAAATAGTATTTTAGCTCTTAGCTTTTGGGTATATGTCCATTTTGATGAACATTTAAAAAGAAGAAATCTACTTCTGGCAAGTAGCTGTTTCACTGTATCTCCATTTGAAAACTCTTTGGGAACATATCTTTCACCATTCTTTTTAGCTTCAGAAATAGCCTTGTTCTCTTCATCAATTGCTTTCCATCTTAATTTGATTCGGATTTGCTGTAATGATTCTATTACCAATTTAACGACATGAAACCTATCAATTACGAAGTCAGCATTAGGAAAGCTTATTCGCATACTAGCCTCCATGTTTTTTGCCATATCTAAAGTAACTTCTTTAACCCTTTTCCTTTGTTCTAAGGGTTTGAGATTTACAACACTTGATATATCATTAGATAAAGTGCCTTTTATGCTAGCTACAAGTGTTCCTTTTTTTCCTTTACCCTGCTTGTTTGTAACAAAGGTATACAACTCTCCTTGTGACAAAGAAACTTCATCTATACTTAAGAATTCTCCTATGTTTTCTGGGAAAATCATATAATCTTCTGCATGTTTCTTTTGATCCCAATCTTTAAAATCACTGCTATGATCTTTATAATTACGCCTTAGTTTATCTGGCTTAATACAATAATAGCTGGCTATATTACTAATGGTATCTACTCGGGTCTCTACCTGTACCTTTTAAAAAATCAGACAGTTCCTTTGTTATTTTAGAACCCTCTGCTATAAAAGTATAATCTCCTTTTAGGTCTGGTGATAAACCGTCTTTTGAACGCCATCGCCTTCGTTTTATGCTTAAATATAATGCTTTCCCACGTACAGGGAAATCTTGAATCGTCTTTGATGGGTAAAAACCTTTTGACTGATATGCGTCTTGATTATAGCCATGGGGAAGCTGATTCTTCTCCTCTAATTCAATTTGAAAAAGCTCTTGCTTTGTCTCTAAATCACATAGCTCTTTTACCGATATTACTTCAAAGTAATCTAAAAAACTCGTCGGAAGTAACATATAGGAGATATCTTTTTGCATAGATCATTTTTATGCCAAAAATATAGATTTCTTAATTTTGTCCCCAAGTTTTTTATGTGTCCCTTTTTTTTCTTGGGGATGTAATATTTGGCAGCTGGAGAGCTGAAGATGGACTTGGAGACTTGGGGAGCTGGAGCGATTGGACGAGTTGGGGAAAGGGTGACTTGAAGAGCAGAACAGAAACATCCTAATGATTAAAATCGATACTCTTAGATAAACGTAGAGATACCGCATAATTATTGGTCAATTGAGTACCATTCATGTTTTTATAAAAAGGGTAATCATATTTTAATGAGACATTCCATTGCTTCCAGAAATTATATCGTAGTTGAGGAGCTATAAACATCACATGCCCGCCTGTTGCATTCACCAATTCCTTGTTTTTATCGGAGGCTTTATCTCTATATTGTGACCTCCACTGTAAAGCTAAAGTTAGTTTAGACATAATTTTATATCCCGCATAAAGAGAGTTATTATAAAGATTCCCATACTTATAATTGGTTCTCTCCGTTTCAATACGCTGGGAGTATTCGAAGGAATTATCAAAGAACAAGGCCAATTTCCCTTGCATATATAACTTTGAAAACAAAAGCCCAATCTGATATTTATAAGAACCAGAAGAAGGCTGGATATCGATAGGAAGGACGACCGAACCATCCACCTGATCGAATGTTCCAACGGGCAAAGTCACTTTTACTCTTGGAAATATATTGAAGAATTTCTCACAATTCTGATAAGCTAAATATTGAGCTCCCAAAACCAGATCTCCTAAGCCAGTTGCATTTCTATTCTGATCGAAAACAAAGTATTGAGCCTTGGCAAAAAAGTAGCCTATCTCTGCTGTCACTTTTAATTTATCAGTAATTCCATAAGCCAGATTTGCAGAGGAATACATAAAATAGGAATAGTCTATATATTCATAATCGGATCTTTCATTCCCTTTGAAGTATATATCGGAATAGCTATAAGTACCTAAAATACCGGCTTCCAATATTTTCTTCCCTCCTCCACTTGCTGAGCCATCATCGCTTATTGGGTTTCCAGCAGCGCAGCATTGGGCTTCGGCTTCTTGGATGCAGCAAAAACTTGCCAATACCATAGCCAATATAATGAATCTATTCATCATGTTTTGTGTTTATGAAAATGTGGATAATAGACCTTAGGGAATGTAAATATTAACGGTTACCGTTTCCGTTACTTCGCCTTTATCATTCTTCACTGTACACTTTATAATCTTATCTCCAATACAGCATTCCGAACCTGTAAATCTTACTTGAGATCCATCTTCATTCAATACAAAGATATCACCCAGATCAACTTCCCAAGTATATTCACAATTTCCTCCAGAAGCCTCACAGGTAATGATAGCAGGCTCTTCACCACCAAATTTGATGGTCGATTTATCAGATGTTAGACTTAAAATCTCAGGAGTAGTAGTTGTTGTACTAGGTGTTGTTGTTTCTTCTTTCTTGCAACTGATACTAAAAACAGTGGCTAGCATCAACAGGGCTATTATTGTATATTTCATGGGTTTATTGTTTAATTATTTTTGTGCTTGAAACGGCCATCCCATTACTAGAGATCATGACCATATATGTTCCATTTACTTTATTTGTTAGGTCTATTTCCTGATTATTACCATCCTCAATGGAGCTTGAATATACCATTTGACCTTGCATGGAGAAGACTTGAATTTTAGCATTTAGAATACTTGGTGTATCATTCAAGTTAATGCTATACCTACCACTGCTAATACTTGGAAAAACTGAAATATCACTTAGGTAGTCATACTCATTTACAGCTACATGTCCAACGTAGATACCCATTAAACTCAAATAACCCATTTGAACATCATCATAATTGATAGTTCGTTCATATTCACAACAAGTGCCTATCAACAGCTGATATGCTTCATCGGGAGCTCTGAACCATTCGGTATCGTGACCTGTATCTGCAACAGCTTGCATAATGATATAAGTATCGGTAACAAACTCATCGAAGGTAACCGTAGTTTCTGCATAAAAAGGATCGTATTTGGAAAAACTAACCCCTTCCATGGCATTAAGTTTTGCCTCTACCCTTACTTTACAAGTATAACAATTGCCAAGGGTGATGAATCTTACTGTGAAATCATCTTTAGTTTGAGCAAATAAAGATGGGGCAGCCAACAGAATAGCCATCACTAGGATAAACGTAGATTTTATTTTCATAAGGGTATTGTTAATTAGTTTTTTGTATCACAAAAGTATTATTATCACCTTGAAAACAACACTAATCCCTACGCTTACGTGACGAGTATATTTCGATTTAATCCTAGAATTTTACGTTGTATATCGCCTTTTTACTCCCTATTATTTCAAGAAAGTAGCATCAAAGCTAAACCACTATGGACTGAATTAGCATAGGTTTGTTTTAGGAATAATATTCGTTCTAATAATGACCAATTATGGATGGAAGCCCGAAGTAGATTTACTTCTAGCTTCTGACTCCCGTCTTCGAACCATGAAGTATATAGAAACCGAAACACTAAAGTGTATAGTTTTAAAAACGAATGAGACCAATAAAGTCCTAACTGATCATACTAATCTTTTGCAACTTATCTATTTCCAATATCCGAATGTCATTTTTAATAATTTCAATGACGCCCTCCTCGTTCAACTCCTTCAATGTTCTGATTACGGTATCTTTTGACATTCCTGTAAGCTCGGCCATATCTTGCCTTGATATAGAAATGAGATGATCTCTATCGTCAAATATCTTTTCATGTAAATAGATTAAGCTGTCAGCCAATCGACCATGGGTATTTTTATGAGTTAAACAAGTAAAGCGCTCGTAATTAAAAATTCCATTCCAACTGATCAACTCCATAAACTGCTCTGCAAATCTCTCATTCATTTTTATCACCTTTTTAAAAATGTGGATGTCGATAAAACAAACGGAGGACTCCTCAATAGCGCTTACTGAAGAATAGTGAATTTGATCGGCAAATATGCCTGGAGCACCCAAGAAATTGGTGGGTTTTATAAATTGCAACAATAAGTTTCGATTGCCCGAAGCCTCAATATAAACCTTGGCAATACCAGAGGTGAAACTGATCACATGGGACATAGGCGCCCCTTGCTTCACTATGATTTCTCCTTTCTTAAACTTTACTTGCCTTTTGTTGACATTGATTAATTCTAATTCTTCCTCCGTCAACACTTGAAAAAGTGGTGATTTCATAGAACAACTACAACAGTTTTTATCTTGTATACAATTCATCATCTCTCCTTTGCTGTTTAAATAATACCGATCAAATCCATTCTCAAAACTTACTTTTTGGGCCTATCATATTTGCAACAAGAATGTAAAGCTTCATATACTTCATCCTTAGCTGTAGCCTTTTCTGTATCGTAACCCACATCGGCAATTGCCTGATGAATAGCTTCAATATTGGTTTTTTCAGCATCAAAGGTAATTTCCATCATTTTAGTTTTTTGATTCCAATTGGCTTTTTTCACCCCATCAACATTCTTTACTGCTTTTTCTATGGTCTTCTCACACATTCCGCAGTTACCGTAAACTTTAAATTTCTCTTTGGTCACATTTCCCGCTATGGCAGAAAAGCCAAACATTAATACCATGGCTAATAATAAACTGAATTGCTTTTTCATGTTTCTAATTTTTAATTTGTTATTATTTACTTCTTTCATATTTACAACAAGCATGTAATTGCTCATAAACGGCATCAGGGGCTTTTGCCAATTCGGTATCATGCCCAACTTGAGCCAATTCTTGATGAATAAGTCCCATACTTACCTCCTCAGGATTAATACTCAGTTTGAGCATAGTGGTTTCTGAATCCCAATCGGCTTTCACCACACCCTGAAGCTCCAATACCGCAGTTTCAATTCTTTCTTTACACATACCACAGTTTCCATAAACCTTAATTTCTTCTAGTTTTAAGTTCTGAGGCCTATCGTATTTACAACATTCATGTAGGGACTCATAGACTTCATTTGGGGAGGTTTCCAAATCAGTATCATGCCCAACATGAGCTATAGCCTGATGTACTTCCGCCAAATCTACCGACTCATGATGAAGGTATAAACTCTTGGTATTTTCATCCCAATTGACATGTTCTACTCCTGCTACTGATAAGGCTGCAGTTTCTATTCTTTCTTTACACATACTGCAATTTCCATACACCGTAAAAGCGTCATCAGCATTCTCCAAACTAGGCATTTCACCATGATCATGTCCTGAACTTACTGCTCCACCCCCTGGATTCATCATGCTGGGCAAACCAGATAATTGTGCTGAGGCATCTATTTTAAACACTCCATTTACGGCGATCTCTTCACCGACTTCTAATCCGGATTTCACAATATAATAATCGCCAACCTCAGCACCTAAATCAATTTCTCTATACAGAAATGTGGGAGAATTTCTTTCAGGAACTTTTATATAAACTACAGCTCGCTTTCCAGTCCATAAAATTGATGATTGTGGAATTAAAATTTCTAATTCCTCTGATGCCGATTCTGAATGTAGAACACCATCCACAAACATTTCTGGCTTCAGAGACAAATCCGAATTATCTAGTTCTACTCTCACCTGCACCACTCTGGTCTTTGGATTCAGAAAAGCATCAATAAAAGAGACCTTTCCACTAAACTCCTTTTGGGCCAAAGCCTTAATTTTAAAATTGATTTCATCACCTATTTTAATCCAAGGCAAATCGCTTTCATATGCATCAAAAAGCACCCAAACTTTGGTGAGATCTATTACTTGCAACATGCCTTTACCTTCTTTCACATAATCCCCTTCTGTGACATGTCTGCCACTTACTGTTCCTGAAATTGGAGAAAACACATCAAAATAGAGCTGTGGTTCTCCATTTTCTTCTATGGCTTTGATTTGAGATTTTGATAAGTCCCATAATTTAAGCTTAGCTATGGCTGCATCATACAAAGCTGGACGGGTATCTATAAAAGAAAGCGCTTCTAATAATTCTTTTTGTGCTGAAACCAAATCAGGAGAATATATAGTGGCCAAAAGCTCCCCCTTTTTCACTTGTTGGCCAGTAAAATTCACAAATAGCTTTTCTATCCGCCCCCCATAACGAGCCGTGATTTCGGCAATATTGCGTTCATCGGCCTTTACCTTTCCTTGCAAAAACAAGTCTTTCATTGGCAAAGCCTCCTCCACTATTAAAGTTTGAATATTGGCTAAACTTGCGGCTGCCTTAGTCATGCTGATTTCATTTGAAGAAGCATGATCACCACCTGAACCCATGGTTTGCATGGGAACTAAATCCATAGCACAAATGGGGCAAAGACCGGGTTTGTTTTGCTTAATTTGAGGATGCATGGAGCAGGTATACATGGTTTCTACTTCTTCCTCTTGATGTTCATGATTGTGCTCATCATCTGAAGGTTGACTGCTTCCACCCAAGAACATCCAACCTATCAACATTCCTATAATCAATGTGGGAATGATGACGTATATATATTGTTTTATATTTTTCATTTTTCTGTTTTTTATTGACCCATTAAATATTGAACAAAAGCAATGGACGCTAGCTTATCTACTCTAGCTTTCTCCAATTCCAAATCATATTTTAAAAGCCGTCGTTCCATGCGTAGCATTTCTTCAAATCCCTTTGCATTGGTGGAATATTCCACTTCAATAAGCTTTAGTGATTGCTTAGCCAATTTCCCTTGACTAGAATAATGTGAGATTCGTCGTTGTGCATCTTTATAGTCTTTAAAAGCATTCTCGAAAATGGTTTCCAATACGAGTTCTTTCTCAAATTTCTCTTCTGTTTTTGCAGCTTGCAAATACAATACTTCATTAACCATAGCTTTATACTTGTTTCGATATAGAGGAATGGTAATTCCTATTTTGGGAAACAAGAGCGCATCTTTGCCAGATAGGTTATTTTCTCCTTTTCCAATAAAAGTATAATCTATGCCTATTGAGATATTGGGTAAACCCGCTTTTTTAGCCACTTGCTGACGAGATTCCAAAGAATGATATTGATATTCCAGACTCAAAAGCTGATGATTATTAGCATATATACTATCCAACAAGGCTTTTTTATCGAGTTTCAAATCCTGCTCCCAAATAAGATCTGGAATGGAAATTATAGACTCATTATCTACATTTAATAGATTATTGAAAGTGATAGAAAGCACTTCATATTTATCTTGAACAAGAGCCAACTGATTTTCCAAATCAGCCAATTCCATTTCCACTCTTAGTTCATCGTTAAGGCTGGCTTTTCCGGTTTCAATTTTGGTGAGGGCTAATTGCTTAAAGACATGCAATATGCTCTGATTTTCAGACATCACAAAAATAGCCTTACGAGTAAAATAGAGATTATAATAGGTAGCTTTTACTTCGTTGAATAATATGGACTTGGCCTCCTCAAAAGCTTCATATTTTGCTTTTGCCAGTTGAACAGCCACATCTTCTTTGGCTTGCAGACTACCAAACCAAGGAAACATTTGATTGGCTGATACTTTAGCAATCTGAGGACCTTCACGGGTTTCAACTGGAAGGATGAAATAGCCAAAGGCAAAGCTTGGATCTGGCAAACTACCTACTTGAGGAATGACTTCCAAAGCAGCCATATATTCATTGAACTTGACTTGTAATCCCGGATTATTCTGGGCTGCTGCCTTCAAATAAACCTGTAAATCTTCTTGAGCATAGCTCATTTGAAAACCCAATATGCAAATACAAATGACGATTATCTTTTTCATATCGCTCCTCCTTCTGTTAATTCGTTGATGGATTCTTCCTTCAGTTTTCTTTCTTGCCACATGCTGTATAAAACAGGTACCACAAACATGGTGAGCACTTCTATAGTCATTCCTCCAAATAGTGGGATGGCCATTGGTACCATAATATCGGAGCCTTTTCCAGTAGAGGTCAGCACGGGGAGCAAAGCAATAACTGTAGTTGCAGTTGTCATCATAGCAGGCCTCACTCTTTTCATTCCGGCCTCTATCACCAATGCTCTTACTTCTGCTTTGTTCTTTGGCTTATTCTTCTCGAAAAGTTGTTTTAAATGGGTGCTAATTAATACACCATCATCGGTAGCCACTCCAAACAGGGCAATGAAACCAACCCAAACCGCCACACTTAAATTGATGGTTCTCACTTGAAACAAATCACGCATATTGGTGCCAAAAATGGAGAAATCTAAAAACCAAGGCTGGCCATAAAGCCAAATCATGATAAAGCCTCCAGCCAGAGCCACTATTATTCCTGAGAAAATTAATGAGGAGGTAATCACCGAACGAAACTGAAAATACAGGATCAGAAAAATCACCACTAAACATATTGGTATAATCAACAAGAGACGTTTGGTCGCTCTAATTTGGTTCTCATAGTTTCCAGTGAAAATAAAATTCACACCTTCAGGCATCACCAGTTCACCAGTCTCCATCTTATCCTCCAAATACTTCTGAGCATTTTCTACCACATCCACTTCAGCAAAGCCTTCTTGCTTATCAAAAATAACATAGCCCACTAAAAAGGTATTTTCACTTTTGACCATTTGTGGTCCTCGAGAATACTCAATATCTACGAGTTCTCCCAAAGGAATTTGTTGTCCCATGGGTGTAGGAATTAAAATTTTCTTTAAGCCTTCAGGATGATCTCTATATTCTCTAGCATATCTTAATCGGATGGGATAGCGTTCGCGGCCTTCTACACTGGTAGAAAGTTGCATTCCTCCAATTGCACTACCAATAATTCCTTGCAAGTCTTGAATGGTAAGCCCATAACGAGCTAATTCTTTTCTTTTAATATTGAGCTCTAGGTAAGGCTTCCCAACAACTCTATCAGCAAAAACCGACATAGCAGAAACGCCTTCCACCTCTTTTAAAAGCTTCTCCAATTCATAGCCCACCTTTTCAATGGATTCCAAATCAGGGCCATAAACTTTCATGCCCATGGGGGCCCGCATTCCGGTTTGCAACATGACCAAGCGAGTTTGAATGGGTTGTAATTTAGGCGCGGAGGTGAGTCCTGGAATACTAGAATGATGAACTATCTCTTTCCAAATATCATCAGGAGAATTTATATTCTCTCTCCATTGACGAAAATATTCTCCATCTTCCTCAACAATTAGATTTTCCCTTTCAATGACCTTAAACTCTTCCTCCCTTGGATGATAGGTACTGCCATCTTTAAGTACAAAAGCGCCTTCTCCATCTACTTTAAATCGAAGTCGCTTTCCATGTTCATTTAAGATATACTCAGATTTATAATTGATTACATTCTCATACATGGAAACAGGTGCAGGATCCAATGCTGAATTCACTCTTCCCCATTTACCGATGACATTCTCAACTTCTGGAATGGCATTTACTTTTTTATCTAAGATTCTAATGACTTCCAAATTCTCTTCAATCCCAGAATGCGGCATGGTGGTTGGCATTAACAAAAAGCTTCCTTCGTCTAGATTTGGCATAAACTCTTTCCCTATACCAGGTAATGATTCATCTAGCGACTTCCAAGTTTTTGATTCCTTAATGCTTTCAGGAACAAAACCACCAATCTTATCTATTCCTTGCCAAGTCATTAAACCAAATAGGATTAGAATGATAGGAAAGCTTAAAAAGAACCACTTATGATTTAAACACCAAGAAAGTATTTGACGATAGAAATGCACCATCGCCATCATAAATGCCAAAACAAAAACGATAATAGAGATTACAAAAATGAAATTGGAGAACAAAGATTGTTGAGCTCCAAGAGGCATCCATGCTTTGGTTAAGAAATAAACCACCACCATTAAGATGATAGAAATATTGATATAATTTGGAAACTTTCGGTATTTTTCAGACCATTTGAATTCCATGATATTATTAATTCCGATCGCTATCATCCCTAAAGTGATGAAATTACCAGAAATAAATAAGAGGACAAATCCGCCCAAGATGAGTAATCCATTCCAAATCCAACGGACTTTCTTCTTGTCGAATTTGATAGAAAAGATAAAGTGAGCCAACGCTGGTATGATAATCAAACCAATAATTAAAGCCGAAAGCATGGCAAAGGTCTTTGTGAAAGCCAAAGGTCTAAAAAGTTTACCTTCGGCAGCTTCCATAGCAAATACGGGAAGGAAACTTACGACGGTTGTTGTTAATGCCGTTATAACTGCTCCTGCTACTTCGGTGGTCGCTTCATAAACCACACCTAATAATTGCTTTCCTTTGGCGCCCACATTTTTGGCCATTTCTATATGCCTAATGATGTTCTCTGTAAAGACGACTCCCACATCCACCATCACTCCTATGGCAATAGCAATACCTGATAAAGCCACAATATTAGCATCCACACCAAATCGCCTCATCACGATAAAAGTCATTAAAACGCCTATTGGTAGAAGAGTTGTAATTAAAATGCTGGCTCGCAAATTCAACATCAATACAATGATGACGATAATGCTGATGAGGATCTCCAAGGATAAAGCTTCCTCTAAGGTTCCTAGCGTTTCCTTTATTAAACCCGTACGATCGTAGAAGGGAATCAAAGTTACTTTCGAGACACTCCCATCTGCCAGGGTTTTAGAAGGAAGGCCTGGACTTATCTCTGCTATTTTTGCTTTAACATTCTCTATAACTTCTAATGGATTAGAGCCATATCGTGCCACCACAACACCTCCCACAGCTTCTGCTCCTCCTTTATCCAATCCACCTCTTCTGGTGGCAGGGCCAAAGTTGACTTTTGCCACATCTTTTATTCGAATGGGAACATTTTCATTAACTGCAACCACACTTTCTTCAAGTTCTGATAGTGTTTTCACATAACCCAATGCACGGATTAAATATTCTACTCTATTGAACTCTATTGTTCTAGCACCAATATCCAGATTACTCTTTTTAACTGCATTCATTATCTGAGCAATATTTACACCATGAGCTTTCATGGCTATGGGATCAATATCTATTTGATACTCTTTCACGAAGCCGCCAATTGAAGCTACTTCCGAAACTCCCTTTGCAGCCGTTAATGCATATTTCACATAGAAATCCTGGATACTCCTGAGCTCTTGAGGATCCCAATCACCAGAAGGTTCGCCATCTTTATTTCTTCCTTCTAATGTATACCAATAGACTTGCCCTAAAGCAGTGGCATCTGGGCCTAAAGAAGGTATGACATCAGGGGGCAAAGTACCGGGAGGAAGTGAATTGAGTTTCTCGAGTATACGAGTACGGGTCCAGTAGAAATCTAATCCATCCTCAAAAATAATATAGATACTAGAAACTCCAAAGATGGAATTACTACGTATGGTCTTCACTCCTGGAATACCCAAAAGAGAAGTGGTTAGAGGATAAGATATTTGATCGTCTATATCTTGTGGCGATCGACCTGGCCATTGCGTATATACTATTTGTTGATTCTCTCCTATATCGGGAATGGCATCAACAGGGACAGGGTCTCGTGGTAAGATTCCGGTCTCCCATCCAAAAGGAGAACTGATTACACCCCAAAGAATGAATGTAAAAAGTAAAAGGAAAGTCACCAATCTGTTTTCAAGAAAAAACTTGATGGTTTTATTTAGCATTTTGCATGATTTTTAATTTGATAGAATAAATACACAACATTAGCCTGAAGAAATAATTCCTCAAGCTATCCTATTCATCAAATAAAAATCATAAAATAAAAGACTGGAAACTGGCCAGTATATCTGGCAAATTCGGCGGTGGAATATGAACTCTATCTAGATATAAAGAATTGATATCCTCAAAAGAATCCAATTGGAAAAATTCGTTTTCGAAAACCATGATATCAAATGAGGGAGCTTCATCAACAATGAGATCTACCTGAAATACAGTATCTTCATCTAATTGAAATGCTTCACTTTCATTACGGCAGCAATCCCCATCATCACAACAAGATTCGGGAGTTGAATTAATAGACATAGTTATATATTTGCCACTACAATAGTGCTTGGTCACACTAAAACCAGTACTGGCAGAGAACCATAAAATGGCCATAAATATGTAAACTAATTTCTTCAACCTGCTAATAATTTTTTCATTTAGAAAACAAATGTAATCAGATTTGCGAGCTATTTCCATTAATTAACTTTTTCTTTTGTCTTTATCATCACCACGTGCTTGTCAAGCTATGGATCTAAGAGAAAAGATTCTACGATATGTTTTTGTGTCTTTTGTGTATCCATAGTGCATTTTGTGTAATAGCTCCAATTTGATATTTAGTCCTATTCATCCTTCACTTTCATAATACCACGGACCTGATAAGCTATACCACGAAGTTCCACAAAGAAGACACTAAAAGCACTAAGAAAAAAATATTCGATAATATGTTTTGTACCTTTTGTGTTTCCTTTGTGTGTTTTGTGCAATAGCTTCAAAATTCAATTATCATGTGAATCAGATTTCTCTTTCTCAACATTACCAGCCTAAAAAGCTATAACACGAAGTTCCACAAAGAAGACACTAAAGACTCAAAGGACCTAGCACGAAGAAATATGACTATAAAGTTTTGTGCCTTTTGTGAATCCTTAGTGCGTTTTGTGCAATAGCTTCAATTTACAATAATAATGAGAATCAATCTTCTCTTTCTCAACATTACCAAGCTACTAAATTATAACTCAAAGGTCCACATAGAAGGCACTAAAAACTCAAAAAAGAAAGTATAACAACATTATATTTTGTGTCTTTTGTGGATCCTTAGTGCATTTTGTGTAATAGCTCCAATTTGCAATGTTCATTCATAAAAAAAAGGCATTCAAGGATTAAAACCTCAAATGCCTCTGCAAAATATCTTAAGAATAAGGATTATTATTTCTTATCAAACCCACCTTTAAGTCCAACAGTTCTATTGAAAACCATTTTCTCATCAGTACTGTCTTTATCGATATTGAAATATCCAGTACGCTCAAATTGATAATGAGTTAGTGGCTCTTTTCCTTTTACAGAACGCTCCACATAAGCTTTCTCGATAATATTTAAACTATCAGGATTTAAGAATTCTTTGAAGTCTTTTTCTTTATCGGTATCTGGAGATTCAACAGTAAATAATCTATCGTAAAGGCGAATTTCGGCCTCAACGTTATCACTCGCATCCACCCAATGCATGGCTCCTTTTACTTTTCTACCATCTGGAGATTTTCCTCCTTTTGACAACGGATCGTAAGTACAGCGCAATTCTATAATTTTACCATCCTCATCTTTTATCACTTCATTACAAGTAGCAAAATAAGCATATTTCAATCGAACTTCTTTACCTAAAGTCATGCGGAAGAATTTCTTAGGAGCATCCTCCATATAATCGCTTCTTTCGATATAAATTTCTCTACTAAATGGAAGCATACGGGTTCCAGCACTTTCGTCCTCAGGATTATTAATGGCTTCTACTTCTTCTGTTTGTCCTTCAGGATAATTGGTGATCACCACTTTGAGAGGATCTAAAACTCCCATTACTCTGTTGGCTACTTTATTTAAATCTTCTCTCACATGATGTTCCAGAAGGGCCACATCAATTATATTATCGCGCTTGGCAATTCCTATGGTATCGGAGAAATTTCTAAGACTGGCAGGCGTAAAACCTCTACGACGCATTCCACCAATAGTAGGCATACGAGGGTCATCCCACCCATTCACCAAATTATCTTCAACCAATTGTAATAATTTACGCTTACTCATCACAGTATAAGTGAGATTTAAACGCGCAAACTCAATTTGTTGAGGATGGTGAACTTCTAATTGATTCAAGAACCAATCGTATAATGGGCGATGATTTTCAAATTCTAAAGTACAAAGAGAATGTGTAATATTTTCTATACTATCTTCTAAACCATGAGCCCAGTCGTACATTGGATAAATACACCATTTATCACCAGTACGGTGATGATGTGTATGGCGAATGCGATAAATAGCAGGGTCGCGTAACTGCATATTAGCAGAGGCTAAATCAATTTTAGCCCTAAGTGTTTTGCTACCATCCTCAAATTCTCCATCCTTCATTCTTTTGAATAAATCAAGATTTTCTTCCACTGTTCTGACGCGATATGGACTTGGCTGTGAAGGCTTTTGAGGAGTCCCACGCATGGTACTTACTTCCTCGGCAGTCAATTCACAAACATAGGCTTTGCCTTCTTTGATTAATCGAATTGCAAAATCATACATCTGATCAAAATAATCGGAAGCAAAGTATAATCTATCTTCCCAATCGAATCCCAACCATTTTACATCCTCAATAATAGAGTCCACATATTCCACATCCTCCTTCACAGGATTGGTATCATCGAATCTTAAATTGCACTCTCCATTATACTTATCGGCAATTCCAAAGTTGAGGCAAATAGATTTAGCATGGCCAATATGTAAATATCCATTAGGCTCGGGAGGAAAGCGGGTATGAACCTTAGCTTCATTTTTACCTGCTTTTATATCTTGTTCTATAATCTGTTCGATGAAATTGAGCTTTGCTCTTGTTTCTTCAGGCTTATTATCAGATGTTGTCATATTCTTAAATTTTGAATCTGCAAAAATACACAGATTTAGAGATATTTAATCACGTAAAATAAAAAAGCCGATAGAATGGCTTCCATCGGCTATATATTTTTAGTTCTATGGATTACATTGTGAACGTTAAACCAAAACGAACATTAGAAATTCTACTGTATCCCACTTCAGCAAATAAGCCAAAACCAGGATTTAACATCATACGACCACCCACAAATATTTCTTCATAAATAGATGCTTTTGAATCTTTTGTTGGTGTCCAACCTTCTTGATCATCCCAGCTATCATAATTATAATCAGCATGTAGCCTAAGACCTACACCAACACCACCATAAACATCGTATTTATCACTAGTGAATGAGTGAAGGTGCCAAGTACCTCTACCACCAATAATAAACTGATTATAATGTAAAGTCTCATTATAATACCAATAATCGTAAGTTTGTCTAGAATATTTCCAACCTACAACACCACCAAACGAAACCAGTCCAATATCTCCAGTAGGAATAACTCCAAGTTCAAATGAAGCTTCAATAGAAGGATAAAGCCCTCCAAGTCCACCAACACCTAATCCTGCATTGATACCCATATCACCTTTATTAAATACATGTTGAGCTTGTGCTCCAACGGACATCATTAAAATAGTAAATAATGCTAACGCTAATTTTTTCATTGTTTATAAGATTTAGTTAATAATTTTAATGCAAATCTAAAGATTTAATTCATTTTCTGAAGTCTTTAGATGGGGCAAATATAAACAGTTGTTTCTTGATAAACAAATAGGGCAAATGTTTCCAATTGCCCTATCATTATATTGTAAATCTTATACTTGCAAATTATCCACAATGGAAATATTTGTCAACTAGTGCTAAAATCTTTTCGTCATCATTGCCTACTTCTTCCCGAATGTTTTCGTCTTGAAAATCGCGAAGTTTCTTGATGATCCCATCCACGGTTAGTTCATTGAAGACTCCGTATTTGAGGTATTCTTCTCTTTGTCTGTCAAGTTCGAGAGAAGAATGATGACAACTAATAGGCAATTGTTCTAATTCCTCAACTCTGCTTTTATGTGCATCATCGAAGATATTTACATCCACATATGTCTTTTCAGCATAAGCCAAACTGTCTTTACATTCTAAACCATGACGAGCAGCAACTGTCAACCCAGCCAATAATAGATAAATATCAGCACTACCATCTGGACAACGGAATTCTACTGTTTGTTTTGAAGAGAAATCTTCAATAACATCGCTTTCAAGTGGATTGGCATGCTTCAACATGTTCATCTGACCCGTCCAACCTAAAGGTACTCTTACCAATACAGAACGATTTCTATCGCCCCAGCATATATTTGTAGGTGCTTCTTGATGGGGTACCAAACGGAAATAACTGGTTGGATTGGTGTTACCAAATGCGGAAATAGAAGGAGCTAATTTTAGATAACCAGCTATGGCTCTCTTAGCCACATCACTAATCTTACCATCCTCTATCATTACATTTTTACCATCTTTCATTAAACGAGTATGGATATGCAAACCACTTCCAGCTTTACCAACAGTAATTTTAGGCGCGAAAGTAATAGTAACACCATAATTATGAGCCAAAGTTCTCATTACCCATTTCGCAATCACCAATTGATCAGCAGCATCTTCTAAAGGACTAGGCTTAAACTCAATCTCGTTTTGTTCGTATTCGAGGTTTCCTACGGTAAAGTTTCCTACTTCTGAGTGACCATATTTAATATTTCCACCTACTGTGGCAATGGCATACATGGCTTCGCGACGTAATTCTTCCCATTTAGTAAAAGGTGTACTTTCGTGGTACCCTCTTTGGTCATCGGCTACAAAATAAGGTTCTTTTTCGCTAATGACATAGTATTCTAATTCACCCATCACTTCGAATTCAAAACCCGTCTTTTCTTTCAGCACATGATGTGCTTTATGCAAAGTATAGGCTGGAGAACCATCAAAAGGTTCACCACTTTTATCATAGAAACCACAAAGGATATCAATGGTTGGGAGTTCACTAAACGGGTTAACAAAAGCTGTCCTGAAACGAGGAATAACATATAGATCGCTATTTCCAGCTTCAATATATGGGAATAAACTAGAGCCATCAACTCTTTCTCCTGAGCTTAATACTTCTTCTAGTTGATCTTCGTCATAAACTACAAAGTTCAAAGTCTTCAACCTTCCATCTCCTCCGGTATATCTAAAGTTCAACATTTCAATACCATTTTCCAAAATATACTTAATAATATCAGATTTCGTAAAATCTTTGGGCTGTTTTTGCAAGTATTGAACCAATGGGTTAGGGCTGCTAATTGTTTGATTACTCATATGATTTATTTTTTCAATATAAACTTAATTATAAAGGGAGAACACATTCTTTGTCGTTTTTCGACCAAATATAAGATGCCAAATATGGCGTTTTCCCCCAGCTACAAAAGAAAATAAAAATCCATTAGGAAAAAAGCGTGAATACCTGATCTTTAAAAAATCAGTATTTTTCTGATGTTCATCTATTTGAAACAACAAAATGTGTCCATTTTTTAAACAAACCCAATTTTATAATAATATCATAAACATCATAGGTTTAGGAATATTTAAAGAGGTATTTCCCAATATAGCCTTTATATTCTTATGGAATCTTCTAATTATCACCATAATAAGAAGTGCACACAAGCCAATAAACACGCCTAGTCTAGTTACATTTATACACCAGAAGATCTGCTATTATTCAAAAGCTTCTATTTAAACCATTTATACCCTTGACAAAGGCCTGTTTTTGTATTATCTTTGCATCCTTTTTTGAGCGAACCCTAAGTTAATGATTTTTAGGGGAAACAAAGTATCATCTTATAGCAATTTAAAACTCTAGAATGAAGTTATCCAAATTCAAATTTAATTTACCAAAGGAACTGATTGCCACCCATCCAACTGAAAACCGAGATGAGTCTCGATTAATGGTTTTAAATCGAGAAACAAAAACAATTGAGCACAAGATGTTCAAGGACGTTTTAAGCTATTTTTCGGATGGGGACATCTTTGTATTAAACGATACAAAAGTTTTTCCCGCTCGCCTTTACGGTGAAAAAGAAAAAACTGGTGCTAAGATTGAAGTTTTTCTATTGAGAGAACTCAATCAAGAATCTCGTTTATGGGACGTATTAGTAGATCCAGCTCGTAAAATTAGAATTGGAAATAAATTATATTTCGGAAACGATGAATTAGTAGCCGAAGTTATTGACAATACCACTAGCCGTGGTCGTACCCTAAGATTTTTATTCGATGGCCCTTACGAAGAGTTCAAAAAGACCATTAAGAGATTAGGAGAAACTCCCCTACCAAAAATCCACGATCGTGCTATTGAGCCAGAAGATAGTGAGCGTTACCAAACTATTTATGCGAAAAATGAAGGTGCTGTTGCCGCTCCTACTGCTGGATTACACTTTAGCCGCGAACTTTTAAAACGCCTCGAATTACAAGGTGTAAATTTTGCTGAAATTACATTACATGCAGGGCTTGGTAATTTCCGCGACATTGAAGTTGAAGATCTGACCAAACACAAAATGGATAGTGAGCAATTATTCATTAACGAAGCCACTGCAGACCGTGTAAATCTTTCTATTGACGCAAAGAAAAGAGTTTGTGGAATTGGAACTACTGTTATGAAAGGAATGGAATCTTCTACTAGTATTAGTGGACATTTAAAACCTTTCTCTGGATGGACCAACAAATTCATATTCCCACAGTATAATTTCAAAATTGCCAATTGTATGATCACCAATTTCCATTTGCCATACTCTAGCATGTTGATGTTAGCGAGTGCATTTGGGGGTTATGATTTTATGATGGAAGCCTATAAAGAAGCCGTGAAAGAAAAATATCGTTTCTTCACCTACGGAGATGCCATGTTGATTATATAATCGATATTGAAAATACAGAATATTAAGCCTGCTCATCGGAGTGGGCTTTTTCGTGTTTATAAATTCATCATTTTTAATCTGATTTTGATTTGATTCATTTAAAACCTACTATATAACTAGGTTTTTAGATTTGTAATTGACTTTATATTACAAATATTTACCATATATTATTCTCCAAAAAGAATCAAAAACTCAGTAAACACCTTATCCTTGCGGTGTAGCTTGAAGGAAAAGCCATGATTGATTAAAATCTCACGGACTAAGGTTAGACCTATTCCTTGGCCGGTTTGCTTGGTGGAATAGAAGGGGGTGAATAATTTCTCTATGGTCTCCTTTGTAAAACCTCCTCCATTATCTAATATGGATAGTCTATTGTCATTTATTTCTATTTGAATGATTCCCCTTGATGAAATGGCCTCCACACTATTTTTGATAATATTGACCAAAACTTGTTCTATCTGAATACCATCGGCATAAATAAAATAGGAGGAGGATTTATCGATATATTGAATTTCTTGCATCTGAAAACTGGCATTAAATAAAGGAATGACTTTTTTAATCAGCTCAGCAAGATCTACTTCTTTTTTATCTGGAAGAGGTAGTTTTACCACATCGGCAAAGTTGGCCATAAAGCGATTGAGACTTTTATTACGATCCATAGAAATTTGCAAAGCATGTTCCACATCTTGCCGAATATTCTCGTCCAACTGCTCACTCATTCCCAATACCGATTGCATGACCGAGTTAACAGCACCTACCGAGTTGTTTACTTCGTGAGACATCATCCGGATGACTTTCTCATAACTCTGTCTCTCTGCCTGCACCAGTTCTCTTGTCATTTCTTCAATTAGTATAAAAGGCCGAGAAAAACCCTTATCCATAAAAGTATTATAACTGGCTTTAAATCTTCTGACTCCATCTAACTTAATACTTGAAAAGCCTTCTTCATTTAAGGATTGTAGCTTTTGGGTCCATGGAGGAGGGAGCTGAGAAAAGTTTATAGTGGTATGTTTTTCGTTGGATAGTTGAAAGAGTTGACGAGCAGCGGGATTCATACGCTCAATATCATTATCGGTATTTAAGATAAGTATAGCCGATGGAGAAGCTTCTATCAATCGGTCCAGGAAAAGGTTTTTCTCCTCATGCTCCACCCGCTCCAAATGCAATTGCTCCGACATCTTATTAAAAACGTCAATTAATTGGTCTATTTCTTTTTGCTTCACCGGACTTAAACGGGTACTAAAGTCTTTCTCTTTTAATAAATGAATGGCTGAGCTTATGGTTTCAATGGGTTTTACCAATTGTCCATACAAAATGATAAACAGTACCAAGGACAGTAATAACAAGACTTCCCCAGCCACAAAATACCATTTATTTACTTCCAATAAATGGTAGAGAAGAAAGCCTGTGGATAGATAAAATAAGAGGCCCCAAAGTATAAATTTTAATTTAATGCTCATAGGGGATTTTATGTTTTTCGAAACGACGATAGAGTGCTCCGCGGCTCAAACCCAAAGCTCGGGCTACTCTAGAAATGTTTCCACTATAAACTTCCATGGCTTTCACTATGGCTTCCTTTTCAATTTGGTCTAAAGTTTTTAAACCATCAGCGGACGATTGAGGTTCGGCTTTATCCATATATTTCTCAATATCCGATGGCTCAATCTGATTCTTGGAGCACATTAAAACACATCGCTCCATCAAGTTTTTGAGCTCTCTAATATTGCCAGCAAAATTTTGAAGCTTTAAAAACGAAAGACTTTCTTTAGTTAGGTTTACCTCAGCCATTCTATTCTCTTGACAAGTGAGGGCTACAAATTGTTTAGCCAAAACAGGAATATCAGTCACTCTTTGTCGCAAGCTGGGATTATGAATATGGATGAGATTAATACGATAGTATAAATCCTCTCTGAATAATCCTTGTTGCACCATTTCGCTGAGGTTTTTATTGGTAGCACAAATCACTCTCACATTGGCTTTTCTTACGCTGCTTTCACCCAGAACTTCATAGGTACGTTCCTGCAAAACTCTCAATAATTTCACTTGTGAGGCCAAGGAAAGTTCGGCTATTTCATCTAAGAAAATACTTCCCCCTTCTGCCATTTGAAAACGGCCTTTTCTATCGGCAATAGCATCGGTAAACGAGCCTTTCTTATGACCAAACATTTCACTTTCAAATAGGCTTTCGGAGATACCTCCTAAATTCACTTTTATGAAAGGTTTGGCTTTTCGCTTGCTATTATTATGAATAACTTCCGCTATCAATTCTTTTCCTGTACCGCTTTCTCCGGTGATTAAAACGGTGGCTTCACTACTGGCTACTCGACCCGAAACAGACAAAACCTCCAATAAAGACTCATGTTCTCCTATGATTCCACCTAAGTCGAATTGCTGATCTAATTCTTTGCGATTACTAGAAGAGCTCTCCAGATTAATTTTCGCCCACTGAATATTACTTTTTATGGATTGTAATAAGCCTTCATTATCCCAAGGTTTGCTAACGAAATCGGAGGCTCCATTTTTAATCCCTTCCACGGCCAAGGCTATACTCGCCCAACCTGTAATGAGAATCACAGGAACTAGAGGATGGAAGACTCTCACTTTCTGGAGCAATTCCAGCCCCTCTCGTCCACTGGTTTCTATGGAGTAATTCATATCCATGAGTATTAATTCAGGACTATTCTGTCGCAGCCATTTTAAGGCCTCCTCAGGATCATAGCAGGCATACGCTTGGTATTTGGCTTGCTTTAAAAGTAACTTTAAAGAAGTACAAACCGCTATATCGTCGTCTATTATTAAAATACTATTCATGATTAGGCTAAATTAATTAAAAATCCATTGTGTATTTAGAAAGGGAAAATCAACATGTTTTCCGTCTTTATACATCCGCATCGGTCATCAACCTTCTCGCTCAGCCGGAAAGTTCTGCTGATTGAAACATCAGTATGTTTTCCGGCGATTTAATACACACACCATCACCGTATGCCTTTCTGTTTCCTACACAAGCTTCATCGGGCGGTTCTATTAAATTATTCCTCTGATAATGCTTCCGCAGCTTCAATTTTAGATGCCAAATAAGCTGGATAATAAACCGACATACTCACCAAAACAAAAATCAACAAAACACTCAATCCAAGAGCCTGCAAAAAGATATGGGTTTCAACAGGATATAGATCGAGTAGAGGAATCTGTATCATTAAAATAATGGCAGGAATAAGCGCCAGAATAGTCAAGGACCAAGATTCTAGTAAAAGTAATAAATATAGCTTTTGAGCACTGGAACCCATGGCTCTTCGGATGCCCAATTCTCCTTTTCTGCGCTTCACACTGTAACCAAAAATACCAATCATACCTAAGATGATGTTCACGATTAAGAAAACAGCAAAGAAACCCACCATAGTCATTTCAATATTGGTTTCAGCCACCACATCTTGTTTTTTGGCATTCATGGTGGAAGCATAGCGAATGGCAAATTCTTCTTTATTAAAATATAGATGAATGGTTTTTGCCAATTGAGAAGGATTTGCTAAATACTCATCTTTATATTTGACCACCATATCTGCAGACCAGGTACTACTAAAATCTCTAGGATAGCAAAGTGAAGAATAATTTTCTTCATATTCATTTCTTTTCAGCATTTCATAAACACCAACTACTAGTTTGTCACCATTATTATCAATAATTTTATTGATAGCATCTTCTGGACTATCAAACAAAGCTTCTGCCAATTTCCTATCAATAACAACAGGAGTATTTGCACTCTGATAATCATCCTCAAACCATTTCCCAGCTATCATTTCCAACTGAAAAATACGCCCAAAATTTTCATCAACACCACGCAAAACTGTACTTTCGTGAACGCTGTCGTATATACTGGTATTCATGCTCATAGACCAAATATATGGGATTGCATTTTGAGAAAACGAAACTTGTTCAACCTCGGGATTTGATAATACTTCTTTTCTTAGCGCCACTAACCTTTCTATAAAATCCACATCCTTGAAATCCTTCTGATTGATACGAAGATGAAACATATTATCAATTTCAGCACCTGTACCACCAGCATAAAGCTCGTATTTTTCTATCATGTAAACTGAGCTTATTAATAGAATGACGAATAAGAAAAACAATTCAAGAATGATATAAGTATTCTTGAGCTTTTGATTCCAAATTAACTTAAAACTATGTTTGATCATAATTCACCTCCTTTTAAAACATCTATGGCTTCTACCCTCGACATTTTAAGGGCAGGTATCATTCCCGATAATAAACTTAACACTAAGGACACAAACAAACTAACTAGAAATAAGCCATAGTTAAGCTGAATCTGGACATTGTTTCCAGCATCACTAAATAAAGCACTTTTTAAAGCAGATTCAAACCCATAAACAATAGTAACTGCCAAAACTAAACCCAAGATGGCTCCCAAAAAAGTAAGCAATGTGTTTTCGTAAAGAATTTGTTTAATTAAACCCACCCTTGTTGCACCAAAGGCTTTTCTTACTCCTATTTCTTCTGAACGCTCATGAATCCTAATCAGCTGAATACTAACTAAATTTAGTGCTGGAAGAAATAAAACCAATAAAAACTTAGCTAAAATAATCAATATAGCTCTAGTATTTCCCTTGTATTCATCTGGTCTCTCCCAACCTTTCAAGTAATAAGATAAGGCACTATCTGGTCCGCCAAGATGCAATTCATAACCCTCCTCTAGAAGCGGTAATATTTTCCTTCTCACGGCTTCTACTTCTGCTATTATTTCTTCCTTATTTTGATTGTCTTTGGCTAAAAAAACAATGGAATAAGAACCCGTTTGCATCAAGTTTCTTTCTTGACCTTCCAGCAGTGAATAAGGGATAAAAACATTTGCATAAGCTTCCATACAATTACTGGGGACTTCCTTAATAACTCCACATACCTTATAATACTTTCCTGATATTTCAATCAATTCGCCAATTGTTTTTTGGTCTTGAAAAAACCTGTTTTTCACTTTCTCATCAATGACTATTAATGAAGCAGCTTGTTCAACTTCTTCCGGGTTAAATCCTCGTCCTTCTACAAACTCAAAATCAAAAACCTGCCACCAACCAGCATTAACATTTCTCAGTTCATATTCTTCTACTCCGTTTTCCCCAAAGAAGCTCCACGGGGTTTGGCTGCTATAAGCAATCGCTTCGGGGCTTTTCATCTTGGCCAAATAATCCTCAACCAAAGTAAAATTTAATCCCCCCATCGACATATTTTGTTCGGCCACTACTACTTCATTTTTAATAAAGAGCATTTTGTCATTATTTTTTTCAGGACCACCAGGCCTAATGGTAGATTCAATTTTGATGGCGGCAATGAGGATGATCATAATGGTGATACTCACACCAAATAGATTTAAAAACGTGAAGAATTTATTCTGCTGAATAATCTTCAAAAACTGTATAAAACTTGTTTTCCACATAGCTCCGGTTTTTAATTGACTTGTCTACCATCGAAGAAACGGATGATGCGATTAGTTTGCTTGGCCAAATGCTCATCGTGGGTCACCATAACTATGGTCATTTTACCTTCGGTATTCAGTTGATGGAGGATTTCCATAATTTCATGACCCATCTGAGAATCCAAGTTTCCAGTTGGCTCATCTGCCAAAAGTATATCTGGTTTTCCAGAAATAGCTCTTGCTATAGCCACCCTCTGACACTGTCCTCCTGACAATTCCGAAGGAAAATGCTTCATTCGGTGCGAAAGCCCAACTCTTTCTAATGTTTCCTGAGCTATCTTTCTTCTTTGAGAAGCAGAAATATTGCGATAAAGCAATGGAAGCTCCACATTATCTATAATGTTCAGGGAATTAATCAGATGAAAACGCTGAAAGATAAATCCAATTTTTTCATTTCTAAAATGAGCTAGTTTTTTGTCTTTTTGACCAGCAATTCTAGTTTCTGCAATGCTGATTTCGCCTTCTGTTGGTCTATCTAATAAACCCATTATATTGAGTAATGTACTCTTGCCACAACCCGAAGGTCCCATAACGGAGACAAACTCAGATTTTTTAATCTCCAAATCTACTTGCTCTAATGCAATAGTTTCTATATTTCGGGTTCGATAAATTTTCTGAACACTCTTTAATTGTATCATGATGGTATATTTAAATTTCTGTTTCTAATTGACTTACTAATGCTTCCTGATTGACAAAATCGTAAAGGGTAATCATCCTCAATCGGTGATAATTCACCCAAAAGCTTCCTTTTGCCGACAATAGATCGCGGCTAGCATAATCCTTTTCTTTCTGAGCCATACTTAACTCCAAAACACTCAGGTCGCCTGCCATATATCGTTTATAAGCAATCTCATATCTTTCCTGGGCAATGCTTTCTGCTTCTTCTACCACTTCTATATTCTCTTTCAACATATCAACCACATTCACCAAACTCACTATTTCATTCTCAAAATCTATTTGCTCTTGCAATACCGATGTCTCCTCCAATTCCTTTTTCATGGAAGCCTGTTTGCGAGCGGCGTAGGTTCTTCCCCAATCAATGATAGGAATGGCCAGTCCAATTTGTACTGCGGCATGTTGGTTGAGGTCTTGATTCCATTGTGGCAACTCATCGAAATTAGAACCATAACCAATGGTGGCAAATACACTTCCATTTACTCCGGTTGCTCCTTTTACTCTGGCTACTTCTTGATCTGCTTCGAGCAATCTTCTTTTGAATGCGATACTTTCCGGATTATACTCCAATGCATATTTTATGGCTTCCTCAGTTATGATCTCCACATTTGGAATGATAGAGGGAATTTGAGGTTGAAAATTCTCAATATCACTTAAAGACAGATGAGTCATCAGTTGTAAGGCTGAATTTTCCATTCTTACCTGTGCTGCTTTTAAACTCTTTTTGGCATTCACCAACATAAGCTTCACTTGCAATAACTCATCCTTTGAAATCTGACCTAGATTATACCTCTCCTCTGTAATTCTATACAACTCCTTATTCATATCCATATTGGCATTGGCCATGTTCCATTCGTGGCGATCGCTCAAGTTTTGAAAAAACATATCCACTGCCATGTAAGCTGATAATTCTAGATTTCTATCGTATTCTTTTTGTGATTCCACATACAAAACAGGCTCTATCCTCTTATCCCATTTCAACTGATTGAAACGAAATACTGGTAGATGAATTCCAAGTTCCAATGGTTGAGAGCTATAACTATGAGTTTTAGAACTGAAATTATCAAAACGATAGAGGTAAGAACTCATAAATATTTCTGCTCCAATAAAAGGCAAAGGTTGAAGCAAGGAAAGGTTGGCATTGCTGGAATTCTGATTTATCGTTTTAATGGCAATGCTTCCATCCTCCTGATTTACGGGAGTTACACCTTTTGTAAAATCGGTAATCTGAGTATCCAATCTCAATTGAGGCTTAAGATTAGACTGATGTATTTGCCAATTCCAATATGCATTTTTTTGGCTTACATAGGCTTTTCTGGCGCTGAGGTTTTCGGTTCTTGCGATTTCAACTATTTCATCTAAATTCAATACTACCTGAGCATTTGAATAAAGAGCGCTCAAAAAAACAATCCCTAAAAAACCAATATTTTTGATTATTCGCTGCATGATAATGAATTGTATTTTTTGTGTTTTTCGTTAAAGGCATTGCTGATGATAACAGTCTCCCCTTCTTCTAATCCTGAAATCACTTCTACAAAGTCGAAATTTGCTCCACCAAGTTTTACTTTTCTCTTTTCCAGCTGGTCTCCAATCTTCACGAATAAATCGGTATATCCAGGTCCAAAATAATAATCCCCATTGGCAATACGAAGCCTGTTTTCTTGCTCCGAAAGAATAATCCTCACTTCTACTTTTAATTTGGCCTTGAGGAGTCTGTGTTGAGGATTTTCGAGATTTACAGTATAAGAAATACTTCCGTTATCAACAGATGGTGAAATAGCAGTGACGAGTCCATGGAGTATACTGTCATTAATATCCACCAAAGCTTTTTGTCCCACATATACCTTATCGGCATAACGAGTAGAGATGCTTCCTTCAATTTTAAACCTTTGAGCATCGGCCACATGGGCCAATGCCTGCCCCTCGCTTACATGTTCTCCAGGTTGAACCAATATAGAAGTGATAATTCCATTAATCTTGGGCTGAACAAAAGCTTGACTAATCAAGGTTTCCATTTTCATCTTTTCTTGCTTCTTCAGCTGAAGCTCCAACTCCATGCGCTCTAAATCTAACTTTTGCAGTTTTTTAAAAGACTCAAACTCCCCTTTTTGGTTATTCCGATTGATGGAAGAAAGCTGGTAATCTATTTGTGCTTGATCCACTTTTTGTTGTGAACCTCCTCCAATATTAAATAGGTATTTTTCTTTTTCTAGTTGCGATTGCAATTGCTGCAATTGGATAGAGTCTTTCTTTAGATTATTTCTCAATGCTCTTCGTTTCTGCTGCAACTCCTCTTGGCTTCTGGAAATACTATTTAACTTCAAAGCAATTTCTCTTTCAATTTGAATTTTCTGAGATATTAAATCCTCCACATTAGGAATAAACAGAGTATCGTTTGGTCCAACTATATCACCAGCTGCTTTATTAATCTCTAGAATCTCCGTTGAAATTGAGGAAGTCAGTAATTCTTGATAATAAGGTTCAATGGTGGCATTGCTGGAAAATGAATTCTCCACCTCACCAACAGAAACTGTGCTCAAAAGGACCTTTTTCAACTCAACACTGGGCTTAATATGGTCAATGATATACCAAATAGGAAGTATGATAATGACAATTATTATTGAAAATTTAATCAAACGTTTTTTCCTTTTTGCTATCACAAAATCTTTAGAAAGTTCTCTATCCATGTCTATTAGAATTTGATAGGCTTATTACAATTCAAATGCCAAAACCCCTAACACATACATATACAGATGGGTATGAATTATAGGGTAAAAAAAACTGCCCAATAATGGGCAAGGTGTTCATTCTTAAAAAAACTTGATTAAAAGCTCAAAATAAATGACTATAAGTATTGACATATAGCTGAGATTAATTTTTCATGAAGAAATAGAACATTGCATTAAGTTTTATGATATAGCTATAAATTTGCATCTCATTTTTTAGTAAATTTGATGCCCTTTTCACTAGAAATGAGGATAGAAAGAAAAGAAACTAATTCTAAATATAAAATACAAATGATGAAAAAATTTACTACTCTTTTACTGATGCTTTTGATGTTTATCGGGACGTCTTCACAAGCTCAAGATCTTGTCATCTCAGGTGTCTATGATGGTCCACGTTCCGGTGGAACACCAAAAGGTGTTGAACTTTACGTTCTAGCTAACATTGCAGACTTAAGTGTTTATGGCTTAGGATCTGCAAATAACGGCGGAGGTTCTGACGGAGAAGAATTTACTTTCCCAGCTGATGCTGCCTCTGCAGGTAGCTTTATCTATGTTGCCACCGAAGATGTAGAATTCGCCAATTGGTTTGGATTTGCACCTAATTATACTGATGGTTCTATGGCGATAAATGGAGATGATGCAGTAGAGTTATTTATGAATAGTACAGTAATAGATGTATTTGGTGATATCAACCAAAGTGGTTCAGGACAACCTTGGGAATACCTTGATGGTTGGGCTTATAGAACTAATGGTTCTGGGCCTGATGGTAGTAATTTTGAACTAGGCAACTTCTCTTATAGCGGCCCTAATGTATGGGATGGTGAAGGAAGCCTAACGAATGCAACTTCTGCAACACCTTTCCCAGTTGGAACATATACAGCAGGAGCTGCAACTACAGTTTCTACACCTATCATTTCCCCAGCTTCTGGTGATTATTTTGCCCCAATAACCGTGACCATGACATGTGGAACAGATGATGCAGCCATTTATTACACTACTAATGGTAGTAATCCAACTCAATCTTCTACATTATACACTGCTGGTTTCTCTGTAAGTTCAAACAAAACAGTTAAAGCAAGAGCCTATAAAACAGGCTTAACTGAAAGTGCTATTGCCACTAACAATTATGCTTTCCCATCGGTAACTGATATTTCAAATATTTCTCAATTAAGAAGTCAAACTGTGGGAGATGATTATTATCAATTAACAGGAGAAGCCATTTTAACTTATCAACAGTCATATAGAGGCCAAAAATATATTCAAGATGCTACTGCTGCCATCTTCATTGATGACCTTGATGGAAATATAACAACAACTTACGACCTCTATGATGGAATTACTGGAATTATTGGAAGTCTGAATTTATATGAAGGAATGCTTCAATTTATTCCTATTTCAGATCCTGGTGCTGCAAGTTCAACAGCAAACTCTATTACACCTGAAGTAGTTACATTAGACGATTTATTAAGTGATTTTCAAGATTATCAAGCTGAATTAATAAAAGTTGAGAATGCAATATTTGTTGATGCTGGAGCTGATTTTGAAAACGGAACAATATACGCTATAACTGATGGAAGCAAAGGTTCTTTTAATTTCAGAACTACTTTTTATGATGTAGATTATATTGGAACTGCAATCCCTGCTGGAGCTCAAGACCTAATAATGTTAGCTAATACCACTGACCCTGAGAACGATGATGAAAATGAAAACTTCGTAACCAGCAGAAGCAGTTTAGATATCAATCCTGCATCATCTGCAAACCCAGCCACTCAATTAGACATCACCTCTATCAATGGTGGAAATGCGGTAAACGAAAATCAAGCTTTTACTGTTACTGTTCAAGCTCAAGATGATGATGGTGATGCTGCTAATGTGGATGCTGATTTAGCTGTCACCCTTTCTTTAGGAACAGGAACAGGTAACTTAGGTGGAACATTAACAGGAACTATTGCTGCTGGTACAAGTACTATTACCATTAGTGGAGTGACTTATGGTCCCCATGAAAGTGGAGTAGTATTGAATGTTACTGGTGGTGGTTTAGAATCTGGATCTAGTGCTCCTTTCAATGTTTTAGAGGTAATTATTCCAGAAATCGTGATCAGTGAAATCATGTATAATGCTATGCCTGGCTCAGATACTTTAGAATATATTGAATTTTATAATAATGGAAGTTCGGCCATAAACCTTGATGGTTATCAAATAACAGAAGGTGTAGAACATACTTTCGAATCTTATAATTTAGCCGCAGGAGCTTATGTATTAGTAGCTGTCAATGCTTCTGCTATTCAAGATGCTTTTGGTAAAGATGCTATTGAATGGACAAGTGGCGGACTTTCGAACAATGGAGAGGATGTTAATTTATTAGATGCATCTGGTAACGAAGTTACCTATGTAGATTTTGGTGTTTCCGACCCTTGGCCCGCTAAAGAAGTCGGAAAATCTATTCGTTTCTGTAATCCTGGTTTAGCTAATAATGATCCCGCTAATTGGAGTATTAGTGTTGAATTACTTGCTACAATAGGAGGTCAAGATATTTACGGAACGCCATTAGCAAGTTGTGGTGTAGCTCCTCTAGTTGCTGAGTTTTCTGCTAGTTCAACAAGTATAGAAACAGGACAAAGTATAGACTTCACAGACCTTTCTACAGGAAACCCTACTTCCTGGTCTTGGACATTCGAAGGTGGGACTCCCTCAAGTTCAACTAGTCAGAACCCTCAAGATATCGTTTATAATACTGCTGGTGTTTATGATGTAATTCTTACCATCTCAACTGATGATGATAATAATACAGAAACCAAAACGAATTATATCACAGTTGTTGATCCAATCACCCCTCCTATTGCTGCTTTCACTGCCAACCTAACTACCATTTTCGTTGGACAAAGTGTTCAGTTTACCAGTACATCAGCTAATGATCCAGATACTTATTCATGGACATTTGAAGGCGGAACTCCTGCAACATCAAGCAATCAAAATCCTAATATTTCTTATAGCACAGCTGGGATTTATGATGTATCATTAACTGTTGCCAATGGTGGTGGTTCTAATGAACTGGTTGAAATGGATTATATCACAGTATTGCCTGCCACATTAGGTGATTTAGTGATTACTGAAATCATGTACAATCCGCCAGAAGCTGGTGATGATGTTTTGGAATATATTGAGATTTATAATAATTCTGAAGAAACAGTAGACCTAATAGGTTA
Source organism: Lentimicrobium sp. S6 (assembly GCF_013166635.1). NCBI lineage: Bacteria > Pseudomonadati > Bacteroidota > Bacteroidia > Bacteroidales > Lentimicrobiaceae > Lentimicrobium > Lentimicrobium sp. S6. Next base: position 67,906 of record NZ_JABKBZ010000002.1, read on the forward strand.
TAATTTTACTGCAGGTATCGAATACACATTCCCTACAATGGATCTTGCAAGTGGAGCCTATGTATTAGTTGCCAAAGATGCTAATGCCATGCAAACTGTTTTAGGTATTACTGCATTACAATGGACTTCGGGAAGTTTAAGTAATAGTGGTGAATTAATCAAATTAAGCTCTCCAACAGGTATAACTATCGACTCTATTCCTTATGCAATATCTAGCCCATGGCCAGAAGATGGTAATGGTAACGGACCTTCTATCGCCATTTGTGATCCTGAAGTAGAGAATTCAATTGGTGAAAACTGGCACGCCTCCACAAAGTATTTAACAGATAATGCTGGTGATGCTATTTATGGGTCTCCTGGAACTGCTTCAGCTCCTGTAGCTCATTTCTCAGCAAACGAAACCTCTATATTTATCACAGAAGATGTTCAGTTTACAAACCTATCTACTTGTAATTACACTAGTATTGAATGGACATTTGAAGGAGGAACACCGAGTACTTCCAGTGATGAGAATCCTGTAGTTTCATACGACAATGAAGGTGTTTTCGATGTGACATTAACCGTAACCAATGCTATAGGTAGTCACACCATAGAGATGGTAGATTATATTGAAGTAATAGATCCAACTATTGCTCCAATTGCTAATTTTTCTGCGAATCTGACTACGATATTCGTTGGACAAAGTGTTCTGTACACTGACCTTTCTGAAAACGAACCTGTTACTTACAGCTGGACATTCGAAGGCGGAACGCCAGTTTCTTCCTCATTACAAAACCCAAGTGTTACATATAATGCACCTGGCATTTTTGATGTAACCCTATTTGTAGAAAACACAGCTGGTGATGATGAAATGGTGAAAACAGATTATATCACTGTATTACCAGCCACCGTTGGAGATTTAGTGATTACTGAAATCATGTACAACCCACCAGAATCTGGTGATGATTCATTAGAATATATTGAAATCTATAATAACTCAGCTAATATTGTAAACCTATTGGGTTATACCTTCTCTGATGGAGTAGAGTTTACTTTCCCTAATATGAGTTTAGCCATTAATGATTATCTTGTTATTGCTAAAAATGCCAATGCTATGCAAAACACCTTAGGTGTTACTGCAATAGAGTGGACATCTGGAAGCCTGAGTAATGGCGGAGAGTTAATTAAGATTATTTCTGCCTCAGGCATTACAGTAGATTCAGTTCCTTATAGTGATATGACTCCATGGCCAGAGGATGGAGATGGAACAGGACCTTCTATTACTATTTGTGATCCAGAAGCAGAAAACTCAGTGGGTGAGAATTGGCATGCATCAGTAAACTATTTAGCCGATAATACCAATGGTGATGCTATATACGGCACTCCAGGAACCGGCCCCGTAGCTGTTGCAAATTTCACAGCCAACGATCAGTTACCCAGTGTTGGTGGCCAGGTAGAATTCACAGAACTATCCACTTGTAATGCTGAATCTTTTGAATGGACATTTGAAGGTGGTACACCAGGAAGTTCGACAGAGCCAAATCCATCAATTACATATGCTATGGCTGGTGATTTTGATGTGACTTTAACAGTAACAAATGCTATAGGAAGTCACACCATCACGTTGGAAGAGTATATTAGAGTAGGTGTTGGTATTGCTGAACAAACTTTAGCAGAAATTTCAATTATGCCTAATCCATCTACTGGATTATTCACATTAGAAAACCCCTCTAATAATGAAATCTCTGCCGTGGTATATAATGTACTTGGTAAGTTAGTTTACGAGAAGCATTCAGTACTATCACATGAAGTTATTGATTTAACTAGAGAAGAAAGCGGTATCTATCTGTTACAATTGAGTATAGATGGTGAATACAAAACCATGAGAATTATCAAACAATAAATAAATCATATAAAGCTGTCGCAAAATGTTTTTTTATCTTTGCGATAGCTTTATTTACAAAAACTAATTAAACATTATGCATATGAAAAAATTTACTTTTGTATGGGCAGCTTTATTAATAGCTACCTTGGGATTAAATGCCCAAAATCTTATTGAAAACCCAGGTTTTGAAACATGGACCGGTGGACAACCTGACACATGGGTAACCGCTGGTGATGCCATTACCCTATCACAGAATACTACAAACGTACAAGAGGGAAGTTCTAGTTGTCAGGTTGTATTTACCAGCCAAGATAATCAAAATCTTCAATCCAACACGTTTGCCGTAAGCGCTGGCGATCCTATAGCTACAAGCGTTTATATATATGATAATGATGTTGCAGGACGAGCTCGTCTTTCTGTATTATTCGAAGGTGCTGATAACTATTATGGTGAATACAGTGAAGATATGGGCAGCTGGCAAATGATCAGTTATGAAGGAACAGTTCCCGATGGGGCAACTACTGCCACATATCAAATTCGTTTCTATGACGTATCGGATAACTGGGATGGTGATGCCGAAATCTTAGTAGACAACTGTAGTTTTATCATTGATAATGCTATCAAGCCAGAACCCACTAATTACCCAACAGCTTTTGCTGCTGCCGCAAATGGTGCTGCTGTTAATGCTTCTTGGACTGATTCTGAAGGTGGACAGCTTCCTCAGTTTTATTTAGTAATGGCTTCTACTTCAGCAAACTTCACTGTACCTGTAGACGGAACGCCAGTAGCCGATGATGCAGATCTTTCTGACGGAACCGCTGTTTTAAATGTTGCTTTTGGTAGTCAGTCTGCTTCTTTCTCTGGCGTATCACCTGCTACAGAATACTTTTTCATCATATTCCCTTATACCAATAGTGGTGCTGATATCGATTATAAAATTGATGGTAGTGCTCCTGCTGCATCTTTAACAATGCCAGATGTATCCATTATTGATTTCGTTGACTTTGAAGACAACACATTAGGTGACTGGTCTGGCATCAACGTAAATGGCGCCCAAGTTTGGGAAGTTGTAGCTTATGGAAACCCTGGCAATTGTGCTAAGATGGCAGGTTATGATGGTGGTGCATTTGACAATGAAGATTGGTTAGTTTCTCCAACATATGACTTTGATGCCTATTCAAACATCACTTTTTCATTCGATAATGCAATGAATTATGATGGTCCTGAAATGTTATTCTACATTTCATCTGACTATACTGACGACGTTACTACAGCTACTTGGACTGAATTAGCCTTCGAGGCTAGCCCTGGTGGATCTTGGGATTATGTTAATTCTGGTGAAATTGATCTTGACTCCTACACTGGAACAGTAAATCTAGCATTTAAATACACCTCTACTACATCTGGTGCTGCTACTTGGGAATTAGATAATCTATTGTTAACTGGTACTATGTCTAGCTCAGTTAATGAAGAAGAATTAACAGCTATTAATGTTTATCCTAACCCTGGTAATGGAGTTTATAATATAAACAATACTCAACAAACCAAGTTGAACATCAGTGTTTATAATATCTTAGGAGAATTGGTTTATGAAACTATTTCTTCAGAGCAATTAATAAACTTAGATATTCAAAATCAGAATGATGGTGTTTATTTAGTTCAATTAACAGGACAAGGAAATACAAAAACTGTTTCTGTAATTAAGAAATAATTTATTTCTTATATATGCTCGATTGAGCCTGTTAAGAATTAATTTGATATAAGGAACAAAATGATGCTTTTATAGCTATTTTTGTTCCTTATTTTTATGGCAAAGAAAAAACAAAAATACTACGTCGTTTGGAAAGGACACCATCCTGGCATATACGAGAGCTGGGCTGAATGCCAACAACATATTAATGGCTACCCCAGTCCTATCTATAAATCATTCGATAATGGTGAGGAAGCCTCGAAGGCATATCGAGAAAACCCTTCTAATTACATTGGTAAAAAGGGAAAGAAGAACCTAAAAGAACTGATTCTCCCAGAGGATGAAAAACCTAATCTTTTCAGTCTTTCCGTTGATGCTGCCTGCAGTGGAAATCCTGGAATCATGGAGTATCAAGGGGTTTTTACCGAAACAGAAACCAAAGTTTTTCATTTAGGCCCTTTCCCTGTGGCTACGGTAAATATTGGAGAGTTTTTAGCCTTGGTTCATGCATTGGCTTATTTAAAGAAGAACAAACTGACCATGCCCATTTACACAGATTCGAGAACGGCAATGTCATGGGTTAAACGAAAACAAATCAAAACCAATCTGCCTCGAAACCAACAAACTGAAAAGCTCTTTCAACTGGTGGACAGAGCCCTTTTTTGGCTTCATGACAACTCTTTTACCACAGAAATACTAAAATGGGAAACCAGAACCTGGGGAGAAATACCTGCAGACTTTGGAAGGAAATAAAAAAGGCTGAATCTTAAGATTCAGCCTTTTTTTTGCATTTTGTTATCCGTTTTATGACTTCTGAAAAACTCGCTTCAACAAACTAGGTTTCTCTACATCCTTATCATCAGAATAATAACCATAGCCATATCCGTAGCCGTAACCATAGCCATAACCGTATCCGTAGCCGTAACCATAGCCATAACCATAGCCATAAGCATTTCTAGAGAGACGAACATCATTAATCATGATATTTACATTTGGAATGTTCCTTTGCTCTATATCCTTAATGATACTAGCAAATACCTTTTTATGGGTAAAGTTTTGTCGGACGATAAACAATGTAATATCTGTATGCTTCATTAAAAGGAAAGCATCAGTTACTAAACCAACTGGAGGAGTATCAATGATGATATAATCATATATTTCTTTACATCTTTCAAAAAGCTCATCTGTTTTACTTGAAGCAATAAGCTCGGCAGGATTTGGTGGTACGGGACCAGCCATAATAATATCAAGATTATCGATAGAAGATTTCTGAACGATATCTTCAAAACTACTTTTATTGATTAAGTAGGAAGAAATTCCCTCTGTATTGGACAAACCAAAATCCTGATAAATCTTTGGCTTCCTCAAGTCAAATCCCATCAATAAGGTCTTCTTTCCATACATGGCATAAATGGAGGCCATATTGATAGAAGAATAGGTTTTACCTGCCCCAACCATATCCGAAGTAATCAATATAGTCTGTTGTTCCTTCCCTTTTGCCATATATTGAAGATTGGTTCTAATCGATCTAAAGGACTCCGCAATGGAAGATTTTGGGGAAGTTGCTACAACAATTTTCGACTCTTTACTACTGTGAATCGTATGACCAATAATAGGCAGGTTTGTAATACTCTCTACATCTTTTCTTTCAATCACTTTGTCATTCATAAAATCCTTACCAAGAATATAACCCACAGGTAAAACAACACCAAGAACTAAAGCAATTAAATAGTTTAAAGATTTCTTAGGATAAACAGGGCTTCCTCCAGCACTCTTACGAGCCAGATCTACTATTTCGTTGTCAGGTTGATTAGAAGCAGCAGTAATTTGAGCTTCAGAACGTTTCTTCAATAAAAACTCATACATGGTATTACTCAATTTGAATTGACGTTCCATGTTAAAAAGGGTTCTTTGAGTTAAGGGAAGCTTGTTTACTTCCGTTACTAATAACTCTATTCTTTCATCAATATCATTAAGAGATATCTGCGATGCTGCTACCAAATTATCGATGTTTTCAAGCAAAGCTCTCTTCTGGCTATTAATCTTAATATCCACCTGAATAACCGCAGGATTAATATCTGTTGCACTATATAATAATTCAGCTCTTTCCTGATATAAATCAATTAAAATCTGAACGAAGCTACTAGTCACGGCATCGTTAATTCCTAAAGCAGAAGGCACAATAATATCATCAATTTTATCTTGATTCTTGACAATATAGTTTTTTAAACTTTGATAATATTTATCGCTTAATAATAATTCTGCCTTTTTCTCAGTAAGCGTCGCCATTTGTTCAAACACCTGGGTGGTTTGGAAATCCATGTTCATCACATCGTTCTCCGTTCTGAATATTTGAAGATTATATTCAGCAGAATCCAAATTAGAACTGATAGACACCAATTGCTCATCAATAAACTCAATTGTTCGTTCAGCAATCTTGTTTTTCTTGTTCAATTCCATATCTAAATACACCTTGGTTAGCATATTTAAGAAATCCACAGATTTATCTTTATTACTCCCTTTTAGCTTCACTTCAATAATTGAGGATTCTTTATTGATGGGCTCAATTTCAAATCCTTTATATCTTCCAACCAGTCCATCAGTACTATTAAAAACAAAATACATCTTCTTATTCAAGTCCTTTTCAGGATCGAATTTGGGAGTTAAAATCAATCTGAAGCGATAATGGTCAGATTCTATCCATTCACCAAATCGATGTGTTTCATTTATACTGATGAGTTCCAGCTTTTGATCTTCAATTTTCTTGTCAGTTAAATAACTATATAAATCCAAGTTTTCACCATCACAAGCCAAAATAAACTCTGTTGGTGAATTGATATTAATATTAAAATTCAAAGTTAAGGTTTGAATATGCTCATGATCAAACTCCACTCTAAATGGGGATTCAGTATATAGTTCCTTTGAAATAAAATTGTCTTCTCCATAAGTAGAAACTTCAAAGTCCAGCATCTTTATGGTTTGATGAGAGAGTTTATATGACTTCAATTTCCCAATCTCATTTTCTAGGTTCTGCATGTTGTTTCGAAATCCTAGGCCTAATAATGATTGAGCATCGCCTGCACTTTTATCTTCAATTAATAAGGTAGTAGAAACCTCATAAATAGGTTTGGTATATTTATTAAAAAGGAATGCAATGATTAATGCAATAAATATGGTCACTACAAAAAAGTACCAATGACGATAAAACTTAAAAAATAAGGCTTTATAATCTACTGCTTCTTCTTGATAAATATCTTGTGGGTTATAATTTTCGTTCACGATACAGATTTTATTTTACTTGTATGAAAGTTAATAGGACAATAAGTGTGGTAATAGTCGAGAACAATAATGCATAAGGGAATGTGGAGAATGCAAATTGTTTTCCTTTTAATGGCTCAATATAGATTACATCATTTGGCTTCAAATAAAAGTAAGGAGATTCTAGAATATCCTCACGTGTTAAATCCAATATATGTAATGCGGTACCATCATCAGTTTTACGCATTAATTTCACTTCATTTCTATTACCATAATCTGTAATATCCCCAGCCAAAGCCACAGCTTCGAAGATACTGATATTGTCTTGGTAAATTTTATACTCTCCAGGCTTCTTTATCTCACCAACAAAAGTAATGTTAAAGTTAACGAGCTTAACTATAATAGTGGTCTCCTTAAGATATTCATTAAGAATTCCTGCAATTTTTTCTTGAGTCTGATTTAAGGTCAATCCAATCACATTTATGGGGCCAACAAATGGGAATATTATATTTCCTTCCTGATCAACATTATAGCTATTCAGATAAATACTAGCATCATTATAACCAGAGTTACTATTGCTGTTACTCCCCATATTATTAAAAAAATCGTTAGATTTAGCATCCAAACTACGAACTTTAATATAGAGGTTATCACCAATTCCTAGATGGTACTTTTGATAAGCAGGGGTAGCAAAAGCAGTCCGATTGGTACTATCTTCATGCGTTGGCTGCATGTATTTTATCTTCTTTTGGGGGATACAGGAACTAAATATAATTAAAATTGCAATTATTTTTAATCCAGTAATGAGGGAATAGTTAATTTTACGTTTCATTCAATACCAATTATAATTTTGTTTTCTTGATGGTTCAGAGCTAGAATAGTGTGGACAGATCCTTTTTCTTAACATGGCAAATTTAGTCTATTTTCCCAAAACTCAAAATTTAATCCATTCAATTTCTAGGATAAAGGCCCCTGGTTTTCTATAATTTTATTTATCTTTATGATCAAATTATTTATCCATGAATAAAAAACGTCAATGCTTAAATTGCGGCTATGAGCTGCAAGGCCGATCCGACCAAAAATACTGCTCCGATTTATGCCGAAACGCCTATAACAATCAGCTAAATAGTGATTCTACCAATTTCATTAGAAATATTAACAATACACTAAGAAGAAACCGGAGGATTCTAGCCAAACTATGCCCCTATTCCAAGTCAAAATCCACCAGAGGACAGATGACCAGCGAAGGGTTTAATTTTCTTTACCATACCAATGTATACTTAACCAAAAAAGGGCAACAATATGTTTTTTGCTACGATTATGGTTATTTAGAATTGAGCCATGAAGAAATCGTCATCGTGAAAAGAAAAGATTACGTGGACTAATACATACAATAAGGGGACATAAAACTAGTTATCACTTAATAATTCCACTGTTTTCTCATACATTTCATCTTCCTGAAGGTATACGTAGAAATAGGCTTTTTCGCCAAACGCCAACCGAGCCAACTCGGCTTTGTAAGTATTCATCAGCATTTGTTCACTTTTCTCTATATTTTCTTGTTTGCCTTCAATGTCTTGCGATTTTGCTATGGCTACAATATTTTTATATACTGAAGACGGTAATACAAATTCTTTAGCAAAAGCTTCCATATTTTCAAAAGCATCTATTTGCATTCTGTGCTCATTATAAAAATCTATTGCATTTTCCACCACAATACTATTTCTAATCACTCTATTATAGAAATAATAATTAAAAATGGTGTCAAATGGAATTTCTACATCTGGCATGATGCCACCTCCTCCATAAACCACTTTACCCTGAGGAGTCACATATTTGGTAGTATCTTGCACTATTAAACTATCTGACTTGTCCACATCGAGCATTCTGTGATAATGGTCGGCATAATAAGCTTCAGAGCCTTTGTCATAGGGTCTTTGTATACTTCTTCCTGTAGGAGTATAATACCGAGCTACTGTTAATCTTAATGCAGAACCATCCTCAAAATCCATTTGTTCCTGAACTAATCCTTTACCAAAGGAACGCCTTCCAACAATAGTTCCTCTGTCGTTATCTTGTATGGCTCCAGCTACAATTTCGGAGGCTGAAGCTGAATTATCATCGATAAGAATAAATAAAGCGCCCTCCTCAAAAGCGCCATTCTTATCAGCTAAGTATCTTTTTTCAGGACGGTTCTTTCCCTTGGTATAAACTATTAATGATTCATCCTCGAGGAAAGTATCTGACATGGCAATGGCTGCTCTTAAATAACCACCACTATTCCCACGTAAATCTAGAATCAAAGCTTCCATTCCTAATTTCAATAAGTCGGCCATGGCTTCATCAAACTCCTCAATGGTGGTAGCTGAAAACTTGCTTATCTTTATATATCCCAAACTATCATTGACCATAAAAGATGCATCAAGACTATAAGTAGGGATTTTATCGCGAATAATGGTAAATGGCAGCAGCGTATCGATATGACTTCTATGAACAAACAAGTCAACTTCGCTTCCTCGTGGACCTTTTAGTCTTTTAATCACATCATCAGAATTCATCTTTTGACCAGCGATAGTATCCCCATCAGCTATCACTATTTTATCACCAGCTTTAATTCCTGCTTTTAAGGATGGACCACCCTCCAAAGGGAGCATCACAGTTAAACTATCTCTGATCATTCGGAATTGAATTCCAATCCCATCAAAATTTCCTAATAAAGGATCCACCACATAGTGATAGTTCTCAGGAGTGATATAGGAGGAGTGAGGATCTAACTCTTTGATCAACTCATTTATGGCTTGTTTTTCCATATCAGCCAAATCAACACTATCCACATAATCGTGTTCTATATAATTCAGAATACGATCTACTTTTGTTGCTGCTCCTCCATAGCTATTGCTTCCTTCACTTAAAAAATGCCTTCCAACAGACATCCCTACCACAAACACTAAAGCTATTATTATCGGAGTATAAACTTTATTCCACCAGGTTGTATTCATACTATTAACAGTATTTTTAAGACTTTTAGCCGTCAAAAGTAAAAGATATTTTTAGAAAAGTTATCTTTGCAGCGAAAATTTTAACCATAAAAATTTGATAAATAATGACTAAGAAAGCCATACTAATCATAATGGATGGATGGGGACAAGGCAAGAAAGACAAAGCCGACGCCATCTACCAGTCGAATACCAGCTTTACAAAAAGCTTATTTAACAACCCAAATGTAGCTCAAGCGCTACTCCATACTGATGGTGAACACGTAGGTTTACCAGATGGCCAAATGGGAAATTCAGAGGTAGGTCACCTCAATATTGGTTCTGGAAGAATCGTATTCCAAGATTTGGTAAGAATCAATAATGCCATAAAAGACAAAAGCATCGAGCAGAATGAAGAAATCACCAAAGCCATAGCTTATGCCAAAGAAAATGGAAAGAAGATGCATTTTATTGGATTGGTTTCTGATGGTGGTGTTCATGCTGCGAGTGCTCATTTAGTAAAATTATGCCAAATGGCTGATGATGCTGGTTTGAAAGATGTTTTTGTTCATGCCTTAACAGATGGAAGAGATACCGATCCAAGAAGTGGTTTAGGCTTTATTAAAGAACTTGATGCCAATATTAAAGATACATCAGCTCAAATCGCTAGCGTTTGTGGTAGATATTATACTATGGACCGTGATAAAAGGTGGGATAGAGTTAAGCTAGGATACGATCTTTTGGTTCATGGAAAAGGCCAAGCTTTCCAATCTGCTGAGGAGGTTATGAAAGCTGCTTATGCCGAAGATAAAACAGATGAGTTTGTAAATCCAGCGGTGATAGTTGACGAGAACAAGGAGCCTTTGACAAAGATAGAAGCTGATGATGTGGTTTTCTGTTTCAATTTCAGAACGGATAGATTAAGAGAAATCACTACTGTTTTAAGTCAAGAAGACATGCCAGAAGAAGGCATGACCAAGCTTCCACTTTATTATGTGACCATGACTCGTTATGATGAGAAATTCAAAAATGTTCACATTGCCTTTGATAAAGACGACTTAAAAATGACTTTAGGTGAAGTAATCAGTAAAGCTGGAAAAAGTCAAATCCGAATTGCAGAAACAGAAAAATATGCCCATGTTACTTTTTTCATGTCTGGTGGTAGAGAAGCAGAGTTTGAAGGCGAAAAGAGGATTTTAATTCCATCACCTAAAGTAGCTACCTACGATTTAAAACCCAGCATGAGTGCTTATGAAGTGACCGATGCAATTGTTAAAGAATTGAATCAAAACCAACCAGATTTGGTTATTTTAAATTTTGCAAATTCTGATATGGTAGGTCACACCGGTATCTATGAAGCCATTAAAGAAGCTGTAGAAACAGTAGACAAATGCGTTCAAAAAGTAACAGAAACTGCGCGAGAACTAGATTATTCTGTTATGATTACTGCAGATCATGGAAATTCTGATCATGCTATTAATGCTGATGGAAGTCCTAATACAGCACATTCCATGAATCCTGTTCCTGTTTTCCTTATGGATGGAACACATAAAGAATTAAAAGATGGAAAGCTGGCTGATTTAGCTCCTACCCTATTAACATTAATGGGTTTAGATATTCCTGAAGAAATGACAGGAGAAGTATTAGTATAAATACTTTAAATTTAAAACAAATAAAAAAACCTTAGCGATTTGCTAAGGTTTTTTAGGTTAAGTTAATCTAACTTTTTGTTTGCCCTCATTTACTTCAACAAAGAACTCGTGAAGTAAAACGGTTGTTTGTCTCTCATTGGCACACTCTGGGCAATAATCCAGGGTTTGGTTGAATTCAGCTCCACAAATGGAACAAGAGTAGTGCTTCCGATAGATGCGTAATTCGGGATTGTCTTTTTTAAGAGTTCTGAAGGCCACTAAGCCTCCAATAACCACTACTAATACGATGCTAATTAATATTATCATGATATCTATTTTTAAGTTGTTGGGACAATTGTTGATTTCAAGACCACATATTTACCTTGCTTTAGACATAAAGGACAAGAATCATGGTTTTCGTCGAAACTAAAACCACACTCCGGACATTCATGCTGCACAATGTGATACAGAATTAATTTTTGGGAATTCACAACAACTAACAATCCAGCAATTGGAGTCAACAATAAACTTATGATGAGACTACTTAGAAACCCGATGGTCCTATGTTTTCCCCAAAAAGCTATTGCTATTGACAACACAAAATATATAATGACTCCAAATATCATGAGGCAAAAGTATGAAAGCAAAAGAGACCATATGGAGGATATGAATATTAGTAAGCACCTAATTAGCGTTTAGGGCTTTTCATCGAAATTACGTTTCTTTGTAAAGCTGAATAAACAGCTCCCTACCCAAACGAGGCTTAATAGAGTTATAGCAAAGCTCCATGGTTTTGATATGAAAAGAAGGCTGAAAAAGCTTTAAATAATCTTCTTCATTACCACCATAAGGAGGTCCAGAAAAGGTAAACTCATGATTAAAAAGCAAACCCGCCAATTTGCCACCATCCACTAATAAGCGAGCTATTTGTTCCACGTATTTGGCTCGTAGACTAGGCTCAAAGCTAGAAAAGAAAGTTTGCTCTACGATGATATCATACTTGGATTCGTGTTTAAAAAAATCTCCTTCTATGATTTGCTCTTCTGGGAAATTGGGAACACGCTCGCGAAATAAGGACAAAGCTTTATGACTAAAATCTAGGAGAAACACATTTTGAAAACCTAGTTTCCATAATTGCTCTACTTCCCATGCATAACCTCCTCCAGGTATCAAAATCCGAAGTGATTTATCTTTAACAGAAGTAAAATACTTCATAATTGGTGGCGAAGCATATCCCATATCCCAGCCAGTGGATTGATTGATATATTGTTGGTTCCAATAGTCAGCTCTATCTTTCATTTATCCAAAGAATAAATAAGCAATAAAGATAGCTGCAATTACTCCGGCCAAATCCGCAATTAATCCTGCGGTAATGGCATATCTGGTATTTTTCACCGCAACAGAACCAAAATAAACCGCAATAATATAGAATGTGGTATCGGTAGCTCCTTGCATGGTAGAACTCAAACGGCCCGCAAAGGAATCAACACCATAGGTATTCATCGTTTCTAGCATCACTGTTCTAGCTCCACTACCTGATAAGGGTTTCATAAATGCTGTTGGTAATGCAGGAACAAAATCGGTGTTTAATCCAGCCAATTGAACCACCCAAGCTATTCCATCAATTAAATAATCCATAGCTCCACTTACCCTAAAGACCCCAATAGCTACTAACATTGCTACTAAAAATGGAATGATTTTAATGGCAATACCAAAACCTTCTTTGGCGCCTTCAATAAAAGTATCATAGATATGGATTTTCTTTCTTAGCCCTAGTACGATAAAAGATATGATGAGGGAAAATAATATCACATTTGCTGCAACTGAGGAATAAACCGACACCTGTTCCTTTGGCAATACAGCGAACAAATAAATAATACCAGCAATTAATAAAGAAAGGCTCCCCATATAGGCCATAATCACCTTATTGAAAAGGTTTATTTTCTGATATAAACTCACTGCAATAATTCCAGCTATGGTACTAAAGAAGGTAGAAAGTAAAATGGGTAGAAATATATCGGAAGGATCTGCAGCTCCTAATTGAGCTCGATACACCATCACGCTAATTGGAATCAAGGTTAATCCAGAGGTATTCAATACCAAAAACATAATCATGGAATTGGAGGCTATATCTTTCTTGGGATTTAATTCTTGAAGCTGTGTCATGGCTTTTAAACCCATGGGAGTAGCCGCATTATCTAAACCCAGCATATTAGCCGCCAGATTCATCATGATACTTCCATTTACAGGGTGATCGGCAGGGATATCTGGAAAAAGCTTTCTAAAAAACGGCCCCACTATCTTACTTAAAATAGCCACCATTCCTCCTTTTTCGCCTACCTTCATTAGGCCTAACCATAACGTCATGACTCCTGTTAAGCCTAAACTGATTTCGAAACCCGTTTTGGCATTAACGAAAGTGCTATTCATCAAAGCTGGGAATATTTCTGTATCGCCAAAGAATATCAGGCGCACCAGAGCTATCACAAAAGCGCAAAGAAAAAAGAATACCCAAATATAATTAAGAGCCATAAAAATGAGTTTGACTTATTCTTGGGAAAGGGCTTCTTCCAACTCGTCTGTCATTTCTAAGTTATGATAAACATTAGACACATCATCGTCCTCCTCAAAAATCTCAATAATTTTCAATACTTTTTTGGCTGATTCTACATCTAATTTTTCTGTGGTGACAGGGATTCTCTGTAATTCTGCCGATTCTGGTTCAATATTGAGCTCCTCTAGTTTTTTCATCATAGAACCAAAGTCTTCCATGGCTGTAGTAATGGTTATATGTTGCTCTTCTACTTCTATATCTTCGGCACCAGCATCAATAAATTCCAATTCCAAATCATCCATATTTAAATCCCCAAGCTCCAGACTAAAGAATCCTTTTCTATCGAAAATAAAGCTTAAAGACCCGTTTTTTCCTAAGCTTCCACTGTACTTATTGAATACCGCTCGAACATTAGCAACTGTTCTTTGGGTATTATCAGTAGTACATTCTAGGAAAACAGCAATTCCATGAGGAGCGTATCCTTCATAAGTGAGCTCTTCATAGTTATTAGAATCTTTATCATCTCCTTTTTTAATCGCTCTTAGGATATTATCCTTGGGCATACTCACACCTTTGGCATTGGTAATGGCCAAACGAAGCTTAGGATTAGAATCAGGATCATTACCACCCTCTTTTACTGCGATAGTGATATCTTTAACAATTTTACTAAACATTTTAGAGCGCTTAGCATCTGCTGCTCCTTTTTTGCGTTTAATGGTTGACCATTTACTATGTCCTGACATATTTCTATTTTTTTATTGAATGGGTAAAATTACGAAAATTCGTGGCTTATTTTAGTGAAGCATTAGACTTAAAAACCAAATTTCAGAAACCAACATCCCAAGGTCTTGATTTTGATAAATATACACTATCTTTGAACCGAAACAGTTCGCTATGAAAAATATACTTCTAAATATCAGTATTGCTTTTCTCCTTTCCTGTGGCTTTTCCGCTCAAGGCCAAGATGACAATTACCTTTTGATGGTTATAGACGTGCAAGAATTTGAGAATGTGAAGGAGGAAATTCCAACAGAAGTTTATCAAGACTTTTTAAAAGAGGTTAATGGAGTGATTGAGTCATTCGAGAAAGAAAAAGTAATCTATATTAGAGATTTGTCTTTGGTACTTTCTCTATCTTTTAAAGGAAAATCCATTGACACCGTGAGCTTCCCTAATTTCGAACCTGACTTAAAAATAGTAAATGAGCATGTTTTTATAAAAACAGAAGGCGACTCTTTCACAGCGGATGGATTAGAGGAATATCTATTAAAATTCCCCGATCATAAAATTGTAGTCATTGGACTTATTGCAGATGGCTGTATATTTATCACTTTAAAATCTGGAGTTAAACACGATTATGATATGTATATGATACCAGAAGCCATACTCGCCAGATCCGAAATAAGTAAAGAAAAGTATTTCAGGAAGTATAAAAAGATGGGTGTGAAAATATATAAAAAATAATACAATGATAAAAAGCCTAAACAATTGGCAGAAAAGATTTTACGGAGCTATGATTGTCACTATTCTAGGAATAGCATTTTCAACTATCATGACTGATGCACCTCAATCAATAGGTACTGTATTTATAGCCATTGGTGGATTATTGTTTATCTCTGGCATGAATTTGAAAAACAAATCGGAACAAGAAAAAGAACAATAATTCAATGAATACTAAACACTCCCATATCATTCTATATGATGGAGTATGCAAATTATGTCATGCATCGTTCAACTTTATTATCCACAGAGATTCTAAAGCGATTTTCAGATTCCAAGCTTTGCAAGATTTTAAAAACTTTGAATTATTAGAAAGTCAGATTCAAAAGCCCATCCCCGATTCTATCCTATATATTCAGGAAGGGAAAATTTTCACCAAATCAACAGCAGCTTTAAAAATATGTAAAAATCTGGATGGTTTATGGCCTGTTTTCTATGTGTTTATTATGCTACCAAGACCCATCAGAGACTATATTTATGATCTCATTGCCAAATACCGATATTCTTGGTTTGGAAAGTATAATACTTGTATGATTCCCGATGAAAATTTAATTGATAGATTTATATAAAATGATGAATTAGAGAACTATCTTTGGCGCCATGAAAATCAGCTTAAAACTGAGTGGCCTTAGCCCCGCCGAAAGATATACTTTCAGGCTTCACCTTATCTATTCTATTTTAGAAGGCATAGTCTTGGGTGTATTGGCCCTCAACGAATTCGTTTTCCTGAAGAGTTTAAAAGGTAGCAATATGCAATTGGGAATTCTTTTCCAATTTAGCATGGTGGTATTTATTGGATTGATTTTTATTAATGAACTCATCAGGAGAACCAAAAACAAAGCCAAGATGTTGAGAATAACAGCCATTCTCACTCGACTACCCCTCGTCCTTCTCTTTTTCTTTCCTCGCAGCGAAGCGGCACTAGATGGGGATTCTATTTATCACCTGATTTTCTTGGCCATATTCTTAGCCTATTACCTGGCGGCTCCTATAATCTATCCCACTATCAATCAATTTCTTAAAAACACTTATAGCCACAAAAACTTTGGGCGGCTTTTTTCCAATGCCACCTCTATAAATAAAATTGTGATGCTAGTGGTCACTTTTGCCTATGGTTTATGGCTCGATATTGATCCTTATGCTTTCACTTGGATTTATCCAATTATTGCCATTATAGGAATTGCTTCGGTACATCTACTATCGAAAATTCCATACACCGACAAGGATGTCATCATTAAAAAGCCCTTTAATGTAGCCGTAAAGGATAGTATTAAAAGAATGACAAATTTAGTAGTTACCAACAAACCCTATCTGCATTTCGAATTAGGATTTATGCTTTATGGCTTTGCTTTTATGTCCACCGTTGCTGTAGTTACCATCTACTACGATGAGGTTTTACATTTGAATTATTCTTCAGTGGCCTTCTATAAAAACTCATACAACATATTGGCTATTATGATATTGCCATTTTTTGGAAAACTCTTAGGCAAGATAGATCCCAGAAAATTTGCTGTCATCACTTTTAGTAGTATGTTATTGTATATTCTAGCTTTAGCATTAACCCAATACTTTCCAGCAAATATAAACCTTTGGAATATCAAAATCTATTATATGATGCTGGCTTACATTCTGTTTCACAGCATTTTTGCAGCTACCATGTCTTTGCTTTGGTTTATAGGTTCAGCCTATTTCGGAAAAGACAAAGATGCTGGTGATTTACAAGCTGTCCACCTATCACTTACTGGGATTAGAGCGGCCTTTGCCCCTCTTGTGGGTATTATCTTTTATCAATTATTTGGATATACTATTACTTTTGGCATTGCTATTCTTTGCCTTTTAATTGCGGTTCTATTGATGATATGGTCTTATCGTAGACGAAAAATTGGCTAACTTTTTATTTGTCATTTTCATGACTCCTTCGAGAAACATTGTGGAATAATAAATTTCAAAACAAAAAATGTATTTTTGCCCTAATATTATAAATTTATTGGAGAATAATGTCGGACTGGCAAGAAAGAACTGCTCTGCTTTTAGGAGCAGAAAAAATAAAGAAATTACATGATAGTCATGTATTGATTGTTGGACTCGGAGGAGTTGGAGCCTATGCTGCTGAACAAATAGTGCGTGCAGGGGTTGGACAAGTGACCATAGTAGATGGCGACGCTGTTTCTGAAAGCAATAGAAACCGACAGATGGCCGCTTTAGTAAGTACTTTAGATCAATCTAAAGCTAAAATCATGGAACAAAGGCTACTGGATATCAATCCGGATTTAAAAATCACCACCATAAACGAATACATTAAAGATGAGCGGATGGAAGAACTCCTCGACCATCCCTATGATTATGTGGTAGATGCCATAGATACCTTATCTCCTAAGATATTTCTACTTTACCACTGTCTACAAAAAGAGTTGAAAGTCGCTAGTTCAATGGGTGCTGGTGGAAAGGTAGACCCCAGCCAAGTTCAGATAGCTGATATCTCCAAATCATATAATGATAAATTGGCTAGAATCCTTAGAAAAAGGCTCCATAGATTGGGCGTTTATGAAGGAATAAAAGTGGTTTTTTCTCCTGAAGTAGTAGACGAATCGGCAGTCATTCTCACCGAAGGCGAACAAAACAAGAAGACTACAGTAGGAACCATTAGTTATATGCCTGCCATCTTTGGTAATTTCTTGTCGAGCATAGTCATTCGAGATTTAATGAATTCGAAATGAAAAAAGCAGGCTTCGGAAATATAAATGGGCAAAAAATCTATTATGAGCTTTTTCAAAAATCAGAGGAGGCAGAATATCTAGTTTTTCTGCATGAAGGATTAGGTTCGGTGGCACAATGGAAGAATTTGCCAGAAGAGTTTTCTGAATTAACAAGCATGAACGTGTTGGTATACGATCGCAGTGGGTATGGAAAATCATCACCAGTTCCTCAGAATTATCCCTATGATTATGTTCGCTATGAGGCCCAAACTATTTTACCTAAACTGCTCGAACAACTAAAGATTGAGACTTGTCACCTTTTCGGTCACTCGGATGGTGCTACCATCGCCCTATTATTTGCTGCCTACCATCCTCAAAAATGCTTAAGTGTGATATCTGAAGCCGCTCATGTGATTATTGAAAACATAAGCGTAGAAGGAATTCGGAAAATCAGAGCTATTTATCAAGATAAAATCCGAAAACCCCTACAAAAACATCATGGAGATAAAACCGATTGGGTTTTCTATCATTGGTCTGATACTTGGATAGATCCAGCATTCAAATCTTGGAACATGAATATTGAGCTGAAGCAAATAAAATGTCCTGTTTTAGCCATTCAAGGAGAAGATGATGAATATGGAAGTCCTGAACAATTGAAGATTATTAGGGATTTATCTTCTGCCGAGACCCATCTTATTCCCAGCTGTGGCCATATCCCTCATTTTCAAAAACCTAGTGAAATCAAGAAGCTGGTAATGGATTTTTTTAAAAAACCTTATGAATCAAACGCTAGTTTGTGATTAAATTCTAAATTTGCTCAAAACACAAAAAAATGAGGACAATATTTCTATTTTCTTTTTTCCTTATCCTTACAGTATCAATAAGAGCAAGCATTATTCAAGTTTCTGGAAATGTTTCCGGAACATGGAATGCGGACACCGTTCAAGTCATTGATGATATACTAATACCTAACAATCAAATCCTTACCATCAACCCTGGTGTAAAGGTCATTTTTGATGGCTATTATTTTTTTAATATTTCAGGACAGATACAGGCCAATGGATTAGCAAATGATTCCATCTCCTTTTTTGTTTCGGATACTACAGGCCTATATAATCTTGAAACTAATGAGGGCTCATGGGCTGGCTTTTGGTTTGAGCAAATTAGCCCAAACAACGATTCTTCTACTTTTGAATTCTGCAAATTTAATTATGGGAAAGCAGTATCAACAGATTCTGTTTATTGGTATGGAGGTGCGGTCCGCATTAATAAATCTGACCGAATCCGGTTTTCAAACTGCTCATTCTCAAACAATATCGCCTATAAAAACGGAGGTGCCATCTATTGCAGAGATTCCGATATCAAAATAGAACATTGTATGTTTCTCGATAATGCAGGTGGCACATCTATTGAATGGGGTTACGGTGGTGCCGTTTGCCTCGAATATTCTAATGCAATAGTTTGCCGAAACTATTTTGCAAAAAATTCATCCA
Organism: Lentimicrobium sp. S6; assembly: GCF_013166635.1. Classification (NCBI taxonomy): domain Bacteria; kingdom Pseudomonadati; phylum Bacteroidota; class Bacteroidia; order Bacteroidales; family Lentimicrobiaceae; genus Lentimicrobium; species Lentimicrobium sp. S6. The sequence continues at coordinate 87,567 of NZ_JABKBZ010000002.1, forward strand.
CAGGCACCGGAGGTGGTTTATCATTTGAATATTCAGACCCAGATATTGAGGCCAATATTTTTTATAATAATTTCAGTGCCATTGGTGGAGGCTTATGTTGTATTCGATCAAAAGCAGGCAAAGCTGTTGTAAACAACCTTTTTGATCATAATGGCTCCACCTTTTTTGGGGGTGCCCTTGCATTTTTAGAAGCCCATACGCTTTTCACAAATAATACTGTAGTAAATAATAGTTCCATTTATGGTGGAGGTTTTCATATTAATGCGGGAGCCAATCCCATTATCAAGAACTGCATTATATGGAATAATACCATCAGCAGCGAAGAAGGTCCACAAGTCTGTATGTATGATGTATATTCAGCTCCCGAATTTTATTATAATAATATAGAAGGTGGTTTTGAAGATTTTACGGGTTCTGGTGTTGGAAATGGCCTGATCATATACGATAATAATATTGACCTTGACCCTCAGTTTGTGGGAACAGGTGATTTTCCTTTCAGCCCCCATGGAGATTCCCCCTGTGTGAATACAGGAACTCCAGACACCACTGGACTTTTGCTTCCACATACGGATTTAGCAGGCCAATTAAGGATTCAGGAAGACCAGATTGACATGGGCTGCTATGAAAACCAAGGGAATTCAGGAATCCAAAGTGGAACCATTAATAAATTGGAACTATCAGTTTCTCCGAATCCCATTACTGATCATTCAATAATCAATTTGAATATTCTGGAACAAACTGAGTTAGAATTTACCATAACAGATAGTCAAGGTAAAGAAATAGTTCGAATCCCAATGCAAGATTACAGCCAAGGTAAACACCAAATTTCGCTACCCATCATTAAACTAAATTCAGGTTTATATTTTTTGAAAGCTCTGGAAAAGAATTCAAATAGAATAAAGGTTTCAAAGTTAATGGCTCATTAAGAATCTTTTATATGCACAGATCGGTAGATATAGGTGAGCTTCAAACTCTCCTGTCACTATCAGGGGTCAATACTTCAGTACTAATAACATGAAATAATCACCCATTGGCTATTTCTAAAAAGGATGATTCCAACTAGAAACCACCCTTTTATTTTATCTCAAAATGATATTCTATTGCTTAGTTGCAACGGTAGTTGCTATTCCTTCAATGGGGAAATTAACACCTAAATATTCTCCTTGACCAGTAATAATCATTTTATAATTAAATACACTCCCCGATAAGGTCCCTGTTGTATTTGCAGTAAGCTGAATGGTCACTCCATCTTGCACCTGCTCTGTGGTCATTGGATCAAAGGTAACGCTAGTACCACTTATAACACCTCTAACGGCCTCTGTTTCATCAACCATCAAAATTTCATTAGTATTGTTTCCTTTCTTTATCTGAAAACTTATATCACCATTTAGAGGCTGTGTAGAAGTTTGCCCCGCCATGGTCAATGTAATTGAACCATTAGTCTCTCCTACATAAGTACCTATCCACTGGTCACGTTGGTCAACTGGAGTAACTTCCTCATCCTTTTTACATGAACTTATAAATACACCCAAGAAGGCAACAATAATCAAAAAATGTAATTTTCTTTTCATTTGATAAATCTTTTAGATTGATATTGAATAATAATGGCGAAATTACAATTTTATATGCCTATGGCTTAAAAAGGTTAATTAAATGAATAAGCGTTTGACTGTATTTATTAAACGTGCGCTACTATTGATTAAAAGCATATTTCAAATTTGATAAATCAGAATTAAATCTCTCTTTTTTCTCCTAGATTAATGATATGCTTAGAAAAATAACCACATTAAATTCAACTATCAAATTATTACGGAATACAAATAGAATATATAAACTCAAAGGAGCCCATAAGAATTAAGTCCCCGTATATCATGCAAAAATCTCAAGAGATTAGAAACAAAAAGAATAAATCGTAGATTTGTCCCCCTAATACAAACAATATGTCTGCATATTTAGAATCAAATTATAGAAAAATCACTACTCACGTTTTAAATGAAATGAAACATAGAGGAGAGAAAATTTCAATGCTTACTGCCTACGATTATTCCATGGCTACACTTTTAGACTCTGCTGGAATAGACGTTATTTTGGTAGGCGATTCGGCCTCCAATGTAATGGCTGGTCACAAAACTACACTGCCAATCACATTAGACCAGATGATTTATCATGCATCGAGTGTAATGCGCGGCGTACAAAGAGCCTTGGTGGTGGTGGATATGCCATTTGGTACCTACCAAGGAAATAGTAAAGAAGCGCTGCTCTCTGCTATTAAAATCATGAAAGAAAGTGGTGGAAATGCTATTAAAATGGAAGGTGGTCAAGAGATTTTAGAATCTGTCAACCGTATTCTATCTGCTGGAATTCCAGTAATGGGGCATTTGGGTTTAACTCCACAGTCCATACATAAATTTGGAACTTATGTAGTAAGAGCCAAAGAAGAGGAGGAAGCACAGCAACTTCTCGATGATGCTAAGAAACTAGAAGAAGCAGGATGTTTTGCTTTGGTACTGGAGAAAATTCCAGCCTCGTTGGCAGCCAAAGTTCAGAAAATGGTAAAAATTCCTGTTATAGGTATTGGCGCCGGACATGAAGTTGATGGACAAGTACTTGTATTACACGACATGTTGGGTATTACTCAAAAGTTCTCTCCTCGTTTCTTACGTCGTTACCATAATTTAAGTGAGGAAATTCAAGGCTCTGTAAAAGCTTATATTAATGATGTGAAGACTGGTGAATTTCCAAACGAGAGAGAGCAGTATTAAAAGGGCTAGTACTTGGAGTACTTAGAGATAAAAGTATTTAAAGTTAAATATAGAAAATACTGGGTCACTGAGTCTATCTGGCAACGAAGCTAGGCAGGTTTGTCGAAGTGACCAAAAAATAAGGCCCATATACCTTCGGCTCCGCTCAGGGTACATAATGAAGAAAAAATAGAATAAAACTATAATTAAATATCATGAGAAATATAAAACATTTTACAATCATTATTTTGGCTTTAGTGCTGGCTTTTCCTGCCATAGCCAAGAAAAAAGACAAAGAAGAGGATAAAAAAGACGCTTATGTTTTTACGGCGGTAAAAGACATTCCTACTACCTCTATTAAAAACCAATACCGTTCTGGTACTTGCTGGAGCTTCAGCGGTTTAAGCTTTTTAGAAACTGAATTAATCAGAACAGGCAAAGGTAAGGTTGACCTTTCCGAAATGTTCGTAGTACGCAATGCTTATAGCCAAAAAGCAATTAACACGGTACGTTGGCATGGGAACTTAAACTTTGGTGGCGGTGGAGCTTTTCACGATGTGACTTGGGTTTTCGAAAACTATGGTGCTGTTCCTGAAATAGCCTATGCTGGATTAGAATATGGTGAAGAAAAACACGTTCATGGTGAAATGGATGCTCTTTTAGACGGTTACGTAAAAACAGTAATTGAAAACAAGAACAAAAAAGTAAGCACAGCTTGGCATGCTGGTTTTGATGGAATCTTAGATGCTTATTTAGGTGAAGTTCCTGAAACTTTCGAAGTAGAAGGTGTGGAATATACTCCTAAATCTTATGCCGAATATTTAGATTTAGACATGAGTGATTATGTTGAAATCGGTTCTTATACTCATCATCCATTTTATAGCAGCTTTATCCTAGAGGTTCCAGACAATTGGATGTTAGACGAAATTCATAATGTACCTATGGAAGATATGATGACTATCATTGAAAATGCCATTATGAATGGATATTCAGTAGCTTGGGGAGCCGATGTAAGTGAAAAAGGATTTAGCTGGAAAAATGGTGTAGCTATTGTTCCTGATGCCGACAAGCCAGAAATCGCAGGAATGGAAAGCGAAAAATGGGAAAAGATGGACGCTAAGGAAAAAAACAAAATGCTTTATAGCTTTGATGAACCAGTTTCTGAAAAAACTATCACTCAAGAAATGCGTCAAGAGCAGTATGATAACTATAAAACTACTGACGATCATGGTATGTTATTAACGGGGATTTCTAAAGACCAAAACGGACAATTATTCTTCAAAGTCAAGAATAGCTGGAGCGAAAAAGGAAGTCCTTATGTAGGATACTTCTATGCTTCTAAGCCATTTGTTGCTTTAAAGACTATCGATGTATTGGTACATAAAGATGCTATTCCACAGGAATTAAAAGATAAAATGGGAATTAAATAGAATTTGATTTCTACATTTGAGTTTTAGGGTTTCACTTTTTAGTGGAGCCCTTTTTTTATTGACAAGATGCCTGAGTAAATAACAATCATCACACACTACTGATATACTGATGCTTACGAAGATTAAATAGAATGGAAATAATTTCATATGAATTAGAAATCATGTTAAAGAAAACTGTACTCTTGCAAAATATTTCACAAGTAGAATTATAATTAATAACTCAAACTAGCAGCATACTATCATGGACTTTGCAGACCTATTTAATTCGGACATTTTTATTTATGTCATCTTACCCATATTGATATTTTTATCACGAATTTTTGATCAATCTGTTGGTATACTTAGAATTATCTTCGCCACCAAAGGATTAAAATACCCAGCTTTTTTTGCAGGATTTATGGAGTCATTAATCTGGCTGATTGCTATTGGTCAAATCATGAATCACTTAGATAATGCCCTATGCTATTTAGCCTATGCTGGCGGATTTGCAACAGGAAATGTAGTTGGAATTTACTTAGAGCAAAAGCTATCTATAGGATACGTTATGGTAAGAGTCATCTTTCAGAAAGACTCAGAAACCACTATCTCCTTATTACGGGAAGCAGACTATCGACTGACCATAAGCGATGCAGAAGGTATGGATCAGCCAGTTAAAGTAGTATTCAGTACAATCATGCGAAACCGCTTGAAAGTTTTTCTAAAAATCTTAAACCAGAACAATCCTAATGCTTTTTATACCATAGAAGATGTGAAGATGGTAAAACAAGGATATTCTTTAAAGAAGGAAAGCTTTTTTCACCGTAATCAGAAGGGTAAATAAAAAACTATCATATATTCTTGATGAACAAATGGTTCAATTATATGATGAAAAAGCGAATCACGATCAGTAGTTACAAAATAAATTTTATTAAACTAATTATTATTAAAATTACCTATAATTTCAGTGTGATTACCCAACCACTTTACCGCAAAAATCTATTGATTCTCTGTTCTTCTAGCGTGTGTTTTTAGTAAATATTGAGCAACATCACCTTCATGATAACCTGTTATTAATTGTTCAACAGAACCACCATTATTCAAATTTTCACAGTATTCATATGTGCAATTAGAAGATTTTGAAGAAATTACTTCCGTCTCATACATCTGAAAATAATTAATATTAAAATCAAGCAAAATCAAGAATACATAAAATGCCAAGGCCAATAGATGTCCTAACCAATAAAACGTAGTAGCTATTTGGGATTTAGTTTACATAATTTAATATTAATGCTCGAGATAAAGGTAATAATAAATTACCGTTTACGGCCCTTCTAAAATCTTTCTGGTCACGAGCTACCTAAATCATAATTTTTGAGAATCTGACAAAAAAATACAGACCTATCTCATTTTACTCTAATTTTGGTTCTTCATAATAAAACCCAAAATCTCAAAGTATGAATGATAGTATTTTCAAAGAGCTAGAGGAAAAAACAGATCAAGAGCTCATTTCCTTACTTAAGCAAGGAAATTTAAAGGAATTCGAATCTATTCTTTTTACTATTACCATCCTCAAGCAAAAAAAATACAATAAAGAAAAACTGGAGAAGGCTAAAAATAAAATCCTCGATCAATTAGATGAAAAAGTATTGGAGTTTACAAGCCTAGAAAAAGAATATATTAAAAAGAAAAAGGATACAAAATCAAGTTTTATCTATGCCATTGGGATTATGGTCATCTCATCCATGATTTATATTCAAAATCAAAATGGATTAATCCTTAAAAAACAACCTCCTCTTTTTCTATACATCACAATTTCAGCTCTGTTCATAGCTTTTTTCATCTACAAGCTAATGGATTTCCAAAAGAGTAAAGAAGCTTTTCATCAATTAGATTTTAATAGAAAAGCAGAGCTAGAAAAACAAATTGAACTTTTGGAGAAAGAATAATCTTAGGACCTTATAATTAGTGTTCATCACTAAGCAAAAACTATTATTTTTGTCAAAATTTTAAACAAATGATTCAAATCAAAATACTTCCCTTCAATCCTTTTCAATGTAATTGTTATGTGCTTTGGGTCGAGACCAAAGAGGCCATCATTGTCGATCCTTCTTTCAGTTCAGAACAAGAATACCAAGTGATAGCTAAACTTCTACAAAGCGAAGGGTTATCGCTTAAGGGTGTTTATAATACCCATTGTCATTTTGACCATTGTTTTGGAGCTCCATTTTTGAAAGAACATCATCAGATGGATTATGCAGCACATAAAGATGGCATCCAATTTACAGAAAACGCGACCAAACAAGCAGCTGTTTATGGAATGCAAATTGCAGAAATACTCCCTCCTCAAATTTTTATTGATGAAGGAGAAAGCATTAAATTCGGGAATAGTGAATTAGAAATCCTCAATACACCAGGCCATGCCGATGGTAGTCTTTGCTTTGTGAGTCATAGCGATAAATTCGTCATCACTGGAGATGTTCTTTTTAGAGAAAGCATTGGTCGCACCGATTTGCCCACCGGTGATTTAGATGTGCTTTTGGCGAGCATAAATAATAAGCTATTCCAATTACCTGGCGATTTTGTAGTTTATCCTGGTCATGGCCCACAGTCGAGTATTGCTCATGAACAAGCTAATAATCCATTTCTTCATTTTGGAGAGGTGCATTAGAAAGAAGGTCTTAAAGTATATTAAAGTACTTAAAGTTAAAAGTTGCGGGATAAAAGATCAAAGGCCTTCGGAGATGATATTAGAAGTACTTAGGAAAACTAGTTAAGGTTAGAAGATGAATTCCAAAGAGGTTAAATTCATGCAAAAAGAGAAGTACTTAGAGTACTTAAAGTGTATTAAAGTACTTAAAGTTAAAACCAATTTCTAGGAATCTATTCCTGATGTGCAATTTATTTCACGCAAAGAAATCGCAAAGATAAATCGCAAAGAACGCAAAAGAGTTTGGAGTAGAAGGTATGAAACAGCAAGAAAACAATCTACTTGAACCTCCTGTTAGATTTCAAAAATATCATTATCTTTAAAATAAAAACACATGATAAAGATAGACGATGCCCTTATTTCTCAATACTCGACCAAGGCCAAAACTTCTCAAAGACGAAGAATGAATTATAATTTCCATAAAGAAGATGCTGCTACTTTGCAGAGGATGCTCAATGCCATGGAACCAGACACCTATATCCAAGCCCATAAACATGAAGATCCGGATAAGGTGGAGGCATTTTTTGTTTTACGAGGAAGAATTGTTTTAATTGAGTTCGATGAGAGGGGAAACATCATAGATCATATCGTACTAGATCCCAAAAAAGGAAATTATGGAGGAGAAATCCCAATTGGTTCCTGGCATACACTCATCTGTTTGGAAGAAGGTTCGGTAGCCTACGAGATAAAAGATGGTCCCTACGATCCTAGCGTAGATAAAAACTTCGCCACATGGGCTCCTGCTGAAGGGGATGATGATTGCCAAGAATATAATCGGCGATTGCTTGATAAACTTGGTCTTTAAAAAAATAAAAGGAACGCTAATTTCTGCTAATCGCACGCTAATTATCGCTGCTTGTATTTTAAAATGATGTGAAATATGGAATATCATTAGATATTTATTAACCCATATCATGACTTGATTAATACTTTGCCTATAATCCTCATTTAAATAAATATCCGTAATTTTACCTGAAAATAGTCTCATGCATCAACTCATCCTTCCAGAAGAAAGCTACCTGATAAGTGGAGCATTCTTTGCAGTATATAATGAACTTGGCCCAGGGTTTCTAGAATCCGTTTATCAAGAAGCACTTGCACTTGAGTTTACTGAACTTAATATCCCATTTAAGGAACAATTGGGGATGAATATCATTTATAAAAACAAAATATTGAATAAAAAGTTCTACGCTGACTTCTTATGCTTTGAAGATATCATTATCGAAATTAAGGCAGTAGAAAAAACAAGCAAAGAACATGAATCTCAAATTCTAAACTATCTAAAAGCTACTAACAAACCGCTTGGTTTACTTGTGAATTTTGGAAGTCCAAAAATATCCATCAAAAGATTTGCGAACACATTGAGAATGTAACAAATAAAGCATCTACCAATTTATTAATGCGAACCAGCAAGCTCTATTCGCGAAAATCAGCATTCGCCTTCTCAACAATCAATACAAATTAGCGGAAATTAGCGCTCCACTACTTAACAATCAAAATTCAATTCAAATTAGCGGAAATTAGCGTTCCACTACATATCAATCAAAATCCAATTTAAATTAGCGGAAATTAGCGTTCCACTACATAACAATCAAAATCCAATTCAAATTAGCAGAAATTAGCGTTCCTCTACACAACAATCAAAATCCAATTTAAATTAGCGGAAATTAGCGTTCCCCTTTCCCTAAAACTTTCCTAAATTTGCCAAATGCAAAAGATTTTAATCATCAGGTTTAGTTCCATTGGCGATATTATACTTACTACTCCCTTGCTTCGTGCCATCAAAGCACAGAAACCCGATACTGAAATCCACTATATCACTAAAAAGGCCTATGCCGCTACTCTTGAGCATAATCCTCATATCGATAGATTATTTGTGCTAGAAGACAAGCTTTCTGATATCCTTCCTCAACTAAAAATAGAGCAATATGATTTTATTGTCGATTTGCATAAAAATTTGAGGAGCTTAAGAATTAAATCGTATTTAAAAAAGCCCACTTCTAGTTTCGATAAGCTCAATAGGCAAAAGTGGCTCTTGGTTAGATTCAAAAAAAACCGAATGCCCGATGTACATATTGTTCATCGCTATTTTGATACCTTAAATAAGATTGGAGTTACTAACGATCATAAAGGCTTAGAATATTATAGCGGACTTGAAGAACAGAAAAACATAAAGGGATTAGAGGAGTCTATTCAGAATAATTTTGCAGCTATCGTTATTGGAGGCACCTATTTCACCAAGCAAATTCCAGAAGAAAAGCTGAACGAGTTGATTAGTAAAATAAGTATTCCAGTAGTCCTACTAGGCGGGAAAGGTGATTTAGAAATAGCAGAAAAGGTTGCTCAAAAACATCCTCAAAAGGCATTTATTGCAGCCGGCAAAAGTAATCTCAACGAAAGTGCTGAAATCATTAGAAGAAGCCAATTTGTAGTTAGTAGCGATACCGGGCTTATGCATATTGCTGCAGCTTATCAAAAGAGAATATACTCAGTTTGGGGAAATACCGTTCCTGAATTTGGGATGTACCCATATATGCCTAAAAACCCAGAGCTATCTGTTATCTTGGAAGTAAAAAATCTATCTTGTCGACCTTGCAGCAAATTAGGATATAATAATTGCCCTAAGAAGCATTTCGATTGCATGATGAAACAGGATTTTTCTGTGATTGGAAATTAAGAAAGTAAGGCTGAGGATTTAAATCCTTGCAATAACTGAGAGAAGCTATTTAATTAAATGGGCAATTTCTTATAAAGCTTATGCAAACCATCCATGGTCTCGTCTCTACCTAGAATGATAAACAATCCAAGTCCAATAATAAGAAGCAAGGAAATAGTTGCAGAGCGATCAAATAATTGTGAAACATGCTGAGATATAAAGCTATTCGCATTTTCTAACATAAAAGCCAAGATGCTATTTTCTGGAATCCATACACTTAGGTAAGGCCAAATAAAATACATGATGACCAGGTTAATAATACCCACCAAGAAAAAGATAAACATGGTGAGGTTTTTCCCTACAAAACGTGAGGATTCTTCTACTACAACTTTTCCTGAAGGTATTTTAGCCATAATGGTTTTGGTAAAATCCTTTGAAGGAGTTTTTAAACCATCATTCTTAATTAAGGCTTTTAAAAATAAATCTTCTATATGTTCGTCCTGATTCATAACTACAAATTTACAATATTATCAATTACTTTTTCCATGGAATCCTTCATGCTGCAGTATAATTTCTTTCTAATCCTATGTAATTTCACCTTCACATTGGCTTGGCTTAAACCGGTTACTGTGCTGATGTCTTTTACAGAGGATTCTTCCAGATAAAACAGCTTTATAATCAAATAGTCATCATCAGAAAGGCTTTCCATGGCCTCTTTTAATAATGCCTGTTGTTCTTCTGCATCTATCGACTCCAATTCTTCCTTCACCTCATCCACTGAATAATTGCTGATGGTGAAATCATCTAAAGCTTCTACTTCGAGTCTTCTTTTTCTGGTCTTCGAAATGGCTGCATTATATGCTATTCTGTACAACCATGTAGAAAAACGGGAATCCCCTCTAAAACCTTCTAGCTTCTCAAATACCTTTAAGAATACATCCTGAGCAATCTCTTCAGCATCCTCCGATTTCTTGACAATCTTTACAATGATAGTAAATACCATATCCTTATGCTTTTCAACCAAACTGGCGAAAGCGGAGGCATCTCCTTTTTTGATTTTCTCTATGTAAATATGGTCTTCTTGAAAGGTCATGATTTCATCTTCAATTATTATGACGGATAAATTGAACTTCGGTTACAAAATTCCGTAATTTTCATCATATGAATAGTTAAACCCTGTTAACATTAGTTTCATTTAGGTTAAAATATACATTCTTATTTAATTGCTTATTAATGATTTATGAATCTATTCTAATTAGGATGTGCCCAAGATACAATGTGAATAGACATCATTGCAAATATGGATTGTTATTATTTAAGAAGACTACGATTAAACCATGGTGCGTAATGGATAAGAAAAAAATGTAACCATGCTTAATGCAAGTAGCACCTTCAATAGGTAATATCTCGCAAAGAACATGCAAAGGTTTTTCGCAAAGTGCGCATAAGGGCTTCCCATATTTCATCATTATTAAGCATTGATTATCTGCCTCTTGTACTTTTCTCTTAAGCTTCTTGGCGTAATTCCAACTTCGTGCAAATGACTATTACTTTGAGTTTAGGTTTCTCGCAAAGCGCGCATAAGGATATTTCTTACTTCCCTAAACCTTAAGTGTTTACCATCTGTTTTTTGAGGAATTCCCTTAGCGTTCTTGGCGTAATTTCAACTTCGCGTCTTTGCGTGAAATCAAACTACAAATTATTAACTACTCTATGAATTTCATTTTTCACATATTTTGTATTGAAATTAATCAGTAGTCCCAATTTTATTCCAGATAGCCTCAGGTAGGTAAGGGTTTGTGAATAATGAACAGGAGCGAGAGTATCAACTGATTTAATTTCTAGGATAATTTTGCTGTTAATCATTAGGTCCACTCTGTAGCCAATATTCTGCTTGATTTCTTTGTAAATAAATGGCATCGGAACTTGCTGTTTAACCTCGAATCCTAATTCCCTTAAGTCATATGCCAGTGCATTTTCATAAGCTGACTCCAATAATCCTGGGCCAATATTTTTATGCAACTCAATTACTGCTCCAATAACTTTATAGGATAATTCATTTTCTGTCATGATGTTAATTTTTGAGGGAATTCAAAGTTAATAAAAATGACTATTACTTTGGAGTTTAGGTTTCTCGCGAATAAAATGCCAAAAGTTTCACGCAAAGAAAATGCAAAGGTTTTTCGCAAAGTGCGCATAAGGGTTTTTCCTTACCTCCCTAAACCTTAATTGTTTATCATGTATTTTTTGAGGAATTCCCTTAGCGTTCTTGGCCTAATTTCAACTTCGCGTCTTGGCGTGAAACTATATAAACTTCAATATCATACAAAGAAAATAAAAAGAAATACAAGGGTATAAACTTAGAACTTTAAAAAAGCCCACAACTGTTCACTATTGGCTGTTAACTGTAACTACTAACTAAACCTTCTGAAGCAAGCGCTTAATATTAGGATTCTTCTTGTCAGAAAAAATTTCTCCATCTTTCAATCGAATGATACGGTGGGCATGTTGGGCAATATCCTCCTCGTGAGTAACCACAATTACGGTGTTACCTTGATCGTGAATCTCTTCAAAAAGGGCCATAATCTCCACTGATGTTTTAGAATCTAAGTTTCCAGTGGGCTCATCAGCAAGAATAATAGCAGGTTTGTTTACCAATGCCCGTGCCACAGCCACCCTCTGTCTTTGTCCACCTGAAAGTTCATTGGGTTTATGATCCATTCTGTCGGCTAACTGAACATTATCTAATGTTTCTGTTGCCATTTCGGTGCGTTGTTTTTTGTTATAACCCGCATAAATCAATGGCAGCATCACATTCTCTAATGCCGAAGAACGTGGTAAAAGATTAAATGTCTGGAAAACGAAACCAATTTGACGGTTACGGATATCTGCCAAAGCATTATCATCAAGTTTACTTACATCATCACCAGCTAAAAAATACTCCCCACGGGTTGGCGTATCTAAACAGCCAAGAATATTCATCAATGTAGATTTCCCTGAACCTGAAGGTCCCATTAATGCTACATATTCGTTCTTTTTAATATCAAGGCTAATGGTTCTAATGGCTTTCACCAATTGGGTTCCTACTTGATAGTGTTTTGCTATGTCTCGTATCTTAATGACTTGGTCCATGGGTATAATTTTCTAATTGAATCAAAAGTATAAAAATTAGGCTTAGCTCTAGTTGCAATTAACATTTCTAAAGACTTTTTGTTTCTTTAGTTCGCATTATAAGATAGCCTTAACTATTTTTCAGGTTTATGACGCAGTAAACTGATAAAGATTACAACCTTATTTAGTGTTCGTCTATAAAGTCCAATTTCGTCGTTATTGCTCAAAATCCAAATCCTCAAATACGCTAGTATTCTGTGGTTTTGATTTTTCACACGCCTAGAACTTGAACTTTATAGTTCAAACACTCGACTTTATGGGCAGGCTCTATTTAGTCAATTCATTTTTAATATCCTTATAAGATTAGCATTATTGTAGAGGCTTTAAGGAAAGCATCAAGAATGAGGCTTTCGAACAATTTAAACCAAGAGTCCCGATAGAAATCATCGGGATGACTGATTTAAATGGTGAGGATAACGCTGTTATTGTGTTTTCCAATTGCCATCATTATCCCAAAGTTAGGATTTGGAAGTAAATATCGATGCCATGAAGAACAGAACTCACTGCTACAGATGCTAAAATCAATCCCATCACCCGGCTTATAATACTTGCACCACTATCGCCTATATACTTATGTATTTTACTGGCTCCCAGCATAAATAGTAATACAAGAGCCAAAACTCCAAGCATAGCAGCTGAAGATTGTGCTTGCTCCCATAAACTAAACCTGCTGTTTTCAGTTAGTAAAACAGCTGCTAACATGGCTCCAGGACTAGCAATAGAAGGCATGGCTAAAGGATATACGGCGGTCTCGCTTACACTGCTTATCATTTCTTTCTCCTCTTCGGGTTTTCCTTTACCAAATATCATGGTCATGGCAAATATAAAAAGTACAATTCCTCCAGCTATTTGAAATGCAGACAGTGGAATATTGATGGCATTTAGTATTAATTCACCTACCGCAATAAAGAATAATAGAACAATAGCTGAAATTAGAACAGCTTTTAGAGCAATCTTCCTCTTCTGCTTTTCATTATAACCTGTTGTAACTGCAATAAAAACAGGAATGGTTCCAATGGGATCTATCACAGCAAAGAAGAATACAAAAGTGGCTAGAAATTCATCCATTTTACTGATTTTGAGTTATCAATGCTAAAATAATCAAATTTAGGCTAAATCTAGTTTTTCACATTTTATTAATAAATAATACGAAGGGAATCAGCAATCATAAGCCTAAATTTGCGCCCACCTAAAAAATCTAGAACATGCCTTTACATAATACCATCAACCGTGAAGTGTTGAAAGAACAACTCATGCAAGAAACCTTCAAAAGAAAAACGATTTCCTTTTATCGATATTTCTATTTAGACCATCCTCAAGAATTTCGTGATGAAATATATAAAGAATGGAACAACTTTAATTGCTTGGGTAGGATTTATGTAGCCAGAGAAGGTATTAATGCACAAATGAGTGTGCCTGAACACTATTTTGAGGCTTTTATGGAAAGCTTAAAAAAACATGAGATTTTCAAGGAAATCCCCATTAAATATGCCGTAGAAGATGATGGTAAATCGTTCTATAAATTAACCATAAAAGTTCGACCAAAACTAGTGGCGGATGGATTGAAAGATGGCGATTTTGATGTGACAAATGTGGGGAAGCACCTTTCTGGAGTAGAGTTTCACGAGCAATTAGGAAAAGAAAACACAGTGGTTGTGGATATGAGGAATCTCTATGAAAGCGAAATAGGCAGGTTTGAAAATGCCATTTGTCCCGAAGCAGACACATTTAGAGAGGAATTGGAAATTGCAGTAGATTTATTGAAAGAGCAAAAAGATAAAAAAGTACTATTATATTGTACCGGAGGAATCCGCTGTGAAAAAGCCAGTGCTTATTTAAAGCATCATGGTTTTAATGATGTAAACCAATTGCTTGGCGGTGTTCTGGAGTATGTGAGACAGATTAAGCCTTTGGGTTTAAAATCAAAATTTATGGGCAAAAACTTTGTGTTTGATGCCCGCATGGCTGAAGATGTAAACGGACAAGTATTGGCTTCTTGCCATCAATGTGGAACGGCTTTCGATACCCATAAAAACTGCGCCAACGATTCTTGTCATCTCTTGTTTATCCAGTGTCCTTCATGTGCCGAGCAGTATGGAAATTGCTGTTCAGATGAATGTAAAGAAGAAAATCATCTTCGTTCCATCGATCCGGTTGCGCATCCCATTATTACGAAAAGTGGTAGGAGGTACCGAAAGAGCTTAACTATGTCGAAATTAAGAAAAGAAGAACCAGTAGTATAAATGTTTGTCCACGGATTTCACGAATTCTCACTGATTGGATATATTATACAATATAGCTATTTTCCTAATTGCCATTTTTTGTGGTTTTTGTGCCTTCTTTGAGTTTTTTGTGTAATAACCAATTTTTTCTTTTCTAAAGACTATAGAGATTCATATTTGCTCATCATTCTAAATAAGGAGACAATTCTAAACCATAGTCTATTAGACATAAAATAATTTCTAAATTTGATGTTTAATTATAATCAGATATCAAATTATATAGAGATGAAAAAAGGAAGCATTTTTCTATTGGCCCTAGTATTGACATTGCCAGTATTAGCAAAGAAGAAGGATAAAAAAGAAGAGGACAAAAAAGCCTACGAATTCACTATTATCAACGAAGTTCCAACTTCTGCCGTAAAAAATCAATATCGTTCTGGAACATGTTGGAGTTTTGGAGGTACGGCCTTCTTAGAAACAGAATTGATACGATTAGGAAAAGGAGAAGTAGATTTATCTGAGATGTTTGTGGTTAGAAATGCCTACAGTCAAAAAGCCATAAACACCGTTCGCTGGCATGGTAACCTCAACTTTGGAGGAGGAGGTAATTTCCACGATGTCACTTGGGTTTTTGCCAATCACGGAGCCATCACAGAAGATGCTTATGCTGGTCTTGAATATGGTGAAGAAAAACACGTTCATGGTGAATTAGATGCTTTGTTAGATGCCTATGTAAGTACAGTCATTATGAATAAGAACCGAAAACTAAGTGCTGCTTGGCACAATGGTTTCGATGGCATTTTAGATGCTTATTTAGGTGAAGTTCCTGAAACATTTTCTGAGGATGGTAAAGAATTTACAACCCAATCTTATGCTGATGAATTAGGTTTAAATATGGATGATTATGTGGAAATCACTTCTTTTAATCACCACCCATTTTATGAGACTTTTATTTTAGAAATCCCCGACAACTGGATGTTGGCTGAGTATTATAACCTTCCTTTAGACGAAATGATAGAAGTGATAGAAAGTGCCTTAATGAATGGTTATTCAGTAGCATGGGATGCTGATGTTAGTGAAAAAGGCTTTAGTTGGAAGAATGGAGTAGCCATTATTCCTGATGCTGAGAAGCCTGAGTTAGCTGGTATGGAAAGTGAGAAATGGGAAGAGTTGGACGAGAAGGAAAAGAGCGAAAAACTCTATAGTTTTGATGTGCCAGTGGCTGAAAAAGTAATCACTCAAGCATTAAGACAAGAGGCTTTTGATAATTATAAAACCAAAGACGATCACTTGATGCTTCTTACAGCTGTTGCCAAAGACCAAAGAGGAGAAACTTTCTATAAAGTAAAAAATAGCTGGAGCGAAAAAGGAAGTCCTTATGAAGGTTTTTTCTTTGCCTCAACGCCTTATATGCAATCAAAAACTATCAGTATTATGATTCATAAGGATGCTATTCCTGCTGCTATTAAGAGTAAACTTGGGATTAAGTAGGTTTCTGTCTACGAATTTTCACTAATTTGGCTAATTATCGCGAATTTCCCAGCTCAATCAGAATTGTATTCAGGTTCCATATATGACTAGGCTCAAAGCTTGGAAATCATTTCCAAGTCAGCATAAAAGTGCTTACCTTATTCTTAGCGGCGGAAATCATTTCCGCCTGAGCAGTTTGCTTATTTTGTATTCGAGCTCAACCGAAATTGTACTCCAATTATATATACGACTTAAATTTATGGCCCAAAGTATCAACCACTTTGAGAATCTCTGTGCTTCCTTTGTGCAACTCTGTGCCATAGCTTCTCTGCAGATATGCTTCTTGTATAAGAGAGCTTAATTTCAACAACAGAAAAATATCTCAACCAGCAGATGTTTTTAAGGGATCAAAGCCTCGTAGAGGATTGAGGCCCTGATATCAATTAAAGATTCAATAGTTAGTTACCACTCAAACGGAATTTTTTTCGATTGTCCAAACGTTTTAAGGCTCCGAAAGCATTTCCAAGCCAGCACATTTAGGTTTACACCTTCTCAGCCTTAACAATTAAGGCATCACCTTGCTTTTTAGCTGTTACTTTTAGAGCATCAGATTGTTTCTTAGCTACGTTTACTCCTTTGTCGGCTTGTGCAGCAGCTTCCTTTTTAAAGTTTTCTGCGGTTTTATCCGCTTCGGCTTTTAGCTTGTCTGCAGCTGTTTTTGCTATAAGTTTTTTCATGGTATCATCACCAGCTTCTTTGATTAATGCATCTGCCTGTTTGTAAGTCTCAGCTTTAGCTATATCTGCTTGTTTGTTGGCTTCTGCTTTGGCTTGACTGGCTACTTTCTGGGCTTCTGAGATTAACTTCTTCCCTTGCTTGTCAGCTTCAGCCATGAGTTGAGCAGCTTGCTTTTTCGCCTCGTCAATAGCCTGCTTCTTGGCTTTATCTTTTTCTTGCTTTAGCTTAAGTTCTGCTTGTTTCTTTAAATCATCAGCCATATTTGAAGCTGAATTCTTTAAATCTAAACCTACTTTAGGTTGACTTAATGTTCCTCCAATTAAGGCTTTGAATTTGATGGTTTCAGGAGTCTGAACATCCAAACCTAATTTCCCTGCTTCAGCAAATAATTGAGAGGCCACAGCATTGGCCTGTGAACCTAATTCTGAACTTGGAATGTTGAAATCCATATAATAGTCAATGTTTTGATTGATATTCTGGGATCCGCCAATGGTCATTTTTGATTTCCCAAATTTGGTGTCGAAAGGCTTCAGATCAATATTTCCATTGGTCATGGTATAAGTCAAATCCATATTATCTAGCGAGAGTTGATTGAACTTGTCCGACTTGATTAAACTCCCCACCTGCTTAAATAGCTCTGCATTTTTTATGGCCAAACTATTAGATTGAAGTCTACCTTTGCTGTTTACTGTCCCCAAATCAGGTTCCATATTTTGTAGGAGGATTCCATCGATATTCATTTTTGCAGAAATATTTCCTTCCATGTTTTTAGCAATAGGCGCTATTTTCTGAATGGTATTGAAAGTCTCAAAGGTCTCTTTTACATTGAAATTTACAGCATCCATATCGAAATCGAAGCTGGGCTTTTCTAAATCCTGACTCGAATATTGCCCGTTCATCTTTAAACTACCATCCAGCATATTCATGTTTAGATCATCCAAGCTAGCTATACCGTCTTTTAATTGAAGGTCTCCTCTAATATTTTTAATCTCCATATTATCGTATAGAAGCTCATCAATTTCAGTGTTTAGAGTAAAATCTATGTTTTTAGGGATTTCTATCACCGCTAATTCCTCGCTCTCTTCCTCCGAATTGCTCTCTAATTCATCCGTTTCTTCACCCATCAAATCTGCCATATTCAGTTTGTTGGAAGTAAAACTGAAATCTCCTTTTAGCAGTTCATCTTTGAAATAAAAAGCCAAGAAGTTCTCTATTTTACCTTTCATATTCATATCGCTTTCACCTATTTCAGCTTTAAAATGATCTAGATTCACAAATTGAGGAGAGATGATGGCTTTGGCACTTTTTATATGAATACCCTGAGGTAAATCAGTATCTTTATAGTTTAGGTTTTGAATAGCAATATTTCCTACCGCATAAAAGTCTTCATAATCTTCATTTTCTATGGATGACATTTTTCCCTTCATTTCCATATTGGCTTTAATGGTTCCGGACATATTCATATCCTCAGAAGGAAGTAAATCCTTCATCTTTCCTAAGTCTATTGTTCCATTTATCTTTCCATCAATACTTGGATCACTCACAGGCGTTTTGACCAACATATTCATATCGAAAGGATTTCCAGCCATATCCATATGGAATGTCTTTAGATTGATAATCGTATGATCTTCTATTCCATCTGCATTATCAATAGCTAAATCCATAGAGATATTCTCTACTTTAGATGGAAGGTCAGGATATTGGAACATGGCCTCTTTCACTAATAAATTCAGGTTAAAAGCTGGCAATTGATTCTCATTATAGATTCCTTTTACTTTTCCTTTTAATGATAGTTGACCAGCTGTTTTTAAATCCTGAAAATCGGTCATATATACCGCAGGAACTAAAGAGAGGATGTTTTTAAAAGCTGTTTGCTTAGCATCAAAAACTATGTCGACGATAATGTCATCACTTGGCATTTCCACAGAACCATCGAAACCCAATTCCAGTTCATTAACCTTGAGGATGTTTTCTTTGAAAGTATATTTTGATTTTACTAAGTCGGTTTCTAAATCAGCAATGAGTTCCATTTTGGCCTTCTTTAAATAGGAAAGTCCCTCCATTTTAAGGCTCATAGCATCAATGGTGGATTTGGTGGATAGAGTGGTATAGTCCGACGAAAGGTCGCCGCTAAGATTAAAGTTCAAGTTCTCCATTTTGGTGAATAAATCCATGCTTTGATCTTCATATATGATTTCGGCACCAATAATGCTAAAATTACGCAAGGATAAAACCATTGCCGGTTCCGAATCGTTTGAAGTTTCCTCTTCTACTGTTTCCTCTTCCAAAGCAATATCCCAATTGGCTTTACCATCTTCTAAAACTTTGGTATAAACTTGAGGATGCTTGAAGATAATCGATTTAATTTCTATAGGGTCGTTTAAAATGCTTAAAAGACCAAGGTCTAATCGGAACTGCTTAATATAGGCCAAAGTATCTCCTTCAAAATGGTCGACTCCAATTACAGAAATCTCATTCATCTTAAAACTCAAATCTGGAAAAGAAGTGATTAGACTTAATTTAACCTCCTCAAAATTGACTCTTGCATTCACATTCTTATTGATTTCTTGTTTGGCAATCTTTGTAATCTTTCCTTGGAAAGCCATGGGAAGAATAATCAATATAGCTAGAATAAAAACGATAATGATAAGAAACCACTTGATGAATTTTTTCATTGGAAATTTTTTTTTGGTATGATGGGGTAAAGATAGAAAACTAAAAACTTTTTCGGTTAAAATATTAGCTATTAAACCTCCTTTTTAGTTTTAAGGGTTAATATTTTATCTATAATAGGGATTCATTCTTATTTGGGGAAGGCAGCCCTTTGCCTCCACTTCTAGCCCAAATGCTTCAAAGCCTCTCTAACACTTAGATTACTCAGCTCCGTTTTTGCCACAAAATCTTTTACTACATCGGGATAGAACTTGCCAGCTTGACGGAGGCTCCAGCCTATGGCTTTTCTGATGAAGAAATCTTTATGCTCAGCCAACATTTCACAGTAATTAAAAAGCAGAGGTAAATCTGTTTCGGTTTTGTATCGCAATTGAAATATTAAGGCAGTTCTTTGCAACCAAAGCTCATTGGATTGCACATATCGAAGTGTGTTTTCTTTAATGAGTTCCGGGTTTTGTTGGAGGAGTCTACCCAGCAGATTAGGTGCTATAGCATCTACCGAATCCCACCAAGAACGATGCAGAATCATCCACTCGTATAGCTCTAATCGCTCAATCTTTGGCTTTTTTTCTTTCTCAATAATATCTAGGCAGGCATAATGCAATTCACGATAGGGATTGTCCCAACAAAGACGAACAAATTCATCTAAACCCTCCTCCGAAATTCTTCCTAATTCCTTAATAAATGCAGAAACTACTGCTCTCCGAGCTACAGATTTTATACCATAGAATTCGAAATGGTTTTTCATATACTTCTTCATTGGAATGGCATTGGCTTCAATAGCAATGGCTTCCAAACGAGCATCCAATTCCTGATAGTATTTATAGGCATCCATAGAACATACTATTGTATGATAATCTTTTGCTGAGAAAGCTCTATTCCATTTTTGTTAATCAGACGAACCAGATAGCTCCCTTTTGGCATTCTTCTTCCATCCCATTTTGCGGATTCTTGATGGGCTTGAATAAAAACAGAATCTACTTGCTTTCCACTTTGGTCAAAAATTAAAAGACTACCCTCTTCTGGCATCATCAACTCAAAAAAGACTCTGCCATTAGATGGATTTGGATAGCTTTGAAGGTAATCTTCGGGTCTTATGACTATTTCTTCTTTAATACTCACAAATTCCTCTGCCCAAAGCGCTAGTGTATATTGTCCTTTCTGAATATTTGGAACATAGATATATCCTGCAAATGGACTTCCTGTTCTTTCAAAAGGAATGCCATGCCAATGGGAGGAGGCATCTGGACGGAATAATATCACCAAACTATCAAAAACATCATTGATAAGGGTATGATCGAGTTTACTGGTCATAGAGTAGCGAAAGATTCCGGTTGCTTGAAAATTATTTGGGACTATCCCATCAATCTCATAATAACGATAATCAGAAAAAGTAAGACCTTCCTGAGGGTTTTCTGGAGTATCGGGTGCTACCCAATGGTGAGAAACCTGAATTAGAGCTGAATCGCTGATATCTTCCACTTCTAACTTGAAATAGGAATCCTCGAAATTATATTCTCCAGTTTCCTTTATGATTTTAGTTTCGTCGCTGGTGGCATCACAAAAGTTCTCATGCAAATCCACCATGGCAACAATGGGTTCAAAAGGTATAGTGAAGGTTTGAGAACCTGTTTCTCCATCAAATTCCATTCTCACATCAAATTGCTCCCAATCGTTATTCATCAGAGTGATGTCTACTTTATTAGAATTAGCAAACACCTCTTTCCCTTTCAGCTTTTGGCGGGCATATATGGTATACTCATCTCCAGAAATATGCTGAATTGAGTCGATAACAAAAGTGGAGAAACCCGGAGTAAACACATAGGCTTCAAAGAAATATGCCATATCAATGCCGGTAAAGTCGGTGAGGAAGTCTCTCATATTCTCGGAAGAGGCATAATCATATGCATAGGCGCTTAAATAGGCTTTTATGGCAGGAAAGAAAACCTCATCAGTTAAATAACCTCTTAAGCTCTGAACCACGGTTGCCCCTTTGTCATAAACCGTGCTTCCATATGTAAGATCGTGAGAAATGCCATATAAAGCCAGATAGTCACCATCTTTAAAATGTGTGTTTCTGAGTACTTCTTTATGATGGTATCTCATTTCCGCTTTATAAGTTTCAATATCATAAACCTGCTCCATATAGAATAATGCAGAGAAAGTAGCCCAACCTTCGTTTAACCACATGTCGAGGGCACTGGCACAAGTCACTTGATCGCCAAACCACATATGTGATAATTCGTGGGTATATAATCCTTCGTATCCTAAGGTTCCATCAATAGCAAAATTAGGATATGCAATATTTGTAGCATGTTCCATGGCTCCTATTGAGGTGCCCACATATCCAACTCGTTCGAATGGATAAGCTCCAAAGTTTTCTTCAAAATAGGCCAAAATTTCTTTGAGGTTAATAAAGCTGGCTTCTACCGAACTAGCATTCGCCGGACGCGCATATATTTTAATTGGGATATCACCATCAATGCCTCCGTAAATATCTTCATGAATCACATAATCACCCACTGCCACAGAAGCCAAATAGGTTGGAATAGTTTCTGCTAAATGCCAATGATAACTTTTGCTTCCATCTCCATGATCTATCACTTCTTGCAATAAACCACCAGCCACCGCTTTTAAAGGGTCGTCGACCCTAACCGTCACATCATAAACTGCTCTATCATGAAAATCGTCAATACAAGGAAACCAAGATTTCCCGAGGTTATGAGGTTCTATATCAAATCCAACACCAAGATTATAAGCATATTGATTGTCAATGTAAAAACCTCCCCAGCTTTCGTGAAAGGGTGTGCCATGGTAACTAATGCTGAGCTCGGCCAAGTCATCTGCCATCAGCAAATCATCTAAATTTATGATTAATCTTTTTCCAACTTGCTCAAAATTATCTGTTTGGACTCCACCTACTTTTACTTCATCCACTATCAGGTTCATCAGTTCCAACGGGATAATGGCTAAATCATCTACTTTAGATTTAATTGAAATATCAGTTCTGGCATATAATTCATCGGTATCCCAAAGGATGGAATCGATAAATATATGATAGGATTGTACATCCAAGCTGTCACTCAAACTGCTTTTCTCGAAAGATACTCGGTGATTACAATTTTGGTGATTTTGAGCTAAAGTAAAGGAAGAGACAAACAAGCTGCTAATCAATAAAAGAAGGAAACGATTTTTCATGTGTTTTGAATTGATATTTGAAGCATCAAATATACTGGAAAATCGAAAACTCCTGGTGTTGTTATTTTTTAGGTTTTGCTTTTTGGAGGAAAAGCACAAAATCTTCTGTTGTATTACTCTCTTTTACTACTTCTTAAAGCAATAATATCAAGCGCCTGCTATTATTGCTTAGAAAGCTACAAACGGGAGTATAGAGCTACTTGCATTTATCAAATATTGAAGTCATAATAATACTCGTTTGGAAGTTGCTTTTGCTACAAAAGATGAATTATAACCTCTTATGTCCAACCATGTTTAAGGTAAAAAGAGTGATGGCTTCTTTTAAATCTTCTTCATTAGTTTTATAGATAGGCATATTGGCATCCCAAAGTTCGGCACGAAGAAGTTCACCTGTTGCCTTCACCAAGAGCGCATCACAGTCTTTTAATAATTCAAGTAGTGCTTTATGCTTATGTTCTTCGCTATGGGAATCACCATCTGATTGAAATGGATTATTACGAAACTCAATGAATTCGTAGCTACCTTCTACAATCTCACAAATAGCAAATTCTTTTGTTTTTCCAGTTTTTGAAAAAACAGTCTTTTTATCTGATGTAGGTATTGCAATCTTCATTCTTAATCTCCTTTTTTAATTGGGGCTTGCGAATTTAGTAAAATTTCTCATTCCTTTCTTATCTAATAGCTTAGTTGATACAGATTTGAAACTGTAATGGCTTCCATTTCTCTTAAAATTTGTTAAGCTGATGAAAAATCAAGCAAAATAAATGGGGGGGGGGGGGGAGATTAGGAAGACAGGTGTTTGGTATAATTAGGATTAGACTAGTATAAAAAGTCAAATTTCAAATAAAATTTGACCTGATGAAATCAGGGCTTTAGACTGAATATGTCTTTCATTAAGCCTTCACTTTTTAACATTACTCTTTTTAAAACTTCTGCAAATCACCCTTCAATACAATTTAATATTGGTTTTCTTTGTTTAGATAGAACAATTATATCATTACATCAAAAACAGCTTTCATAATATGAATAAGATTATTAGCCTTTTAGTCCTGAGTTTTGCAGTATTCAACCTATCTGCACAAACCAACACCGTAAGAAAAGACTATATTGAAAAATACAAAGCAACTGCTGTGAAAAAGATGTTGGAGCATGGAATTCCTGCAAGTATCACCTTAGCCCAAGGAATATTAGAATCAGGATCTGGAAAAAGCGACTTAGCAAGTATTGCCAATAATCACTTTGGCATAAAATGCCATAAAGGATGGACCGGTGATAGCTTTATCATGGACGATGATAAAAAGAATGAATGTTTCAGAAAATACAAAACTGCTGCCGAATCTTTTGAAGATCATTCCCAGTTTCTAATGACTCGCAGTCGTTATGCTTTTCTCTTCGAATACAAAGTAACAGATTATAAAAAATGGGCTCATGGTTTAAAAAAGGCTGGCTATGCTACCAATCCAAAATATGCGCATCTGCTTATTAAAGTCATTGAAGACAACGAATTGTATCAGTACGACAAGATAAAGAGTATGAAGGAGCTTGGAGTAAAAGAAGAAAAGCCCACTAATGTAAAACCACCAAAAGAGGATATTGTTGTTGTCGCTGAACCCACCGATTTCAAACCAGTATCAGTAAGTGATAATCAAAGACTCATCTACGAAAACGAAGGTGTTCGTTATGTAAAAGCAATGAAAGACGACAGCTTTGAAAGCATTGCAGCTGAATTTGGAATATACACTTGGCAAGTCAGGAAATATAATGATGCCACTAAAAAGACCAGACTAAGTTCAGGTGACTTTATATATATTGAAAAGAAAAATTCCAAAGCTAGAATTAAGTTTCATATCGTACAAAGAGGTGAAACCTTAAGGGAAATCTGCCAGAAATATGCCGTTAGGATGAAAAAAGTAAAAAAGATGAATGGCATTAAAAATGAAGATGCTCTACCAGAAGGAGGCCGTTTAAAACTTCGTTAAGTCCTTATGATTATCATTCCTTTAGGTAAGTATTTTGGTGTTGATGAGAGCAAATTGGCTCTATTGAATCATCACCCAAAAAGCATATCGTATAATACTCCATGAATAACTTTGTCACATCCATACTTTTTTTAGACTTTTTTTCTGTTAAAGTCTAATAATATCCTTGTGACTAATCGTTTTTAAAGTACTTTTACCGAATATTTAAAGCGAAAATTCGAAAAATGAATCAAAGAAAACACACATTCCATATTCCTGTGATGGGAATAGGTTTTACCATAGACTCTCCAGCTAGGGTGGCTCATTTAGGAATTGACTCTACTATTTCATTGGTTGACGATATGTTAGTCGAGAAAATGAGAAAATTTTACAGCGAGAAATTTGAGCTTCCTTACCAAGAAATTACCCATAAAATTGATGATTTTCGTGCCAAGAGAATCACCTCATATCTCAATTTGATGAAAGAAATTGCAGAATCGAAACTCGAAGAGTTCAAAACTGCAACACAAGACAAAAGGGAAGAAATAAAAGAATATTTCCATTTATTACCAGATAGCTCAGAACTAAAAAAAGAATTCCAACAAAAAGTTGAAAATTTCAACTTAAACGATGTGAAATCTTGGATTAGAGACCACCTGAGCATTGGAAATGTAGACGTAAATATCATGACTAAGGTAGACAAGCATAATTATAAAAATGGGGAGCAGTTACCTGTTGAATTTAATGATGCCCATGCAGCTTTAAGAGGTTTTGCTAAAAGCAATCTCAACTCTTCTATCGTTCTTTCAGCTGGTATGAATCCTCGATTATATAATTATATGGATCAGTTCGACGATTTCTATCCTAATGAGGATGGTGAAATGAAGAAGCAGATCATACTAAAGGTTTCTGACTATCGTTCGGCATTAATCCAGGGAAAATATTTAGCTAAAAAAGGTCTTTGGGTTTCTGAATACAGAGTAGAATCTGGATTAAATTGTGGAGGTCATGCTTTTGCCACTGAAGGCCACTTAATGGGACCAGTTTTAGAGGAATTCAAAACCAATAAGGAAGCATTAGTTCAACAAGTGTGGGCTTTACTCGAAAAGGCATTAACAGCTAAGAATCGTCCTGTCCCTACTGAGGTATTACCGCTACGTATGTCGGCACAAGGCGGTGTTGGGACTGCAGAAGAGCATTCTTTCTTACTTGATCATTTCGAAGTGGATTCTGTAGGTTGGGGTTCTCCATTTTTATTGGTTCCTGAAGTAACTTCTGTGGATAATGCCACTCGCAAACAATTAGCAGATGCTAGAGAGAAAGACCTATATTTAAGTGGGATTTCTCCTTTAGGAGTCCCATTTAATAGTTTGAGAGGAAATACTAAAGATATTGAAAAGCAAGCTCGTATAGATATGGGAAAACCAGGTAGTCTTTGTCCCAAGAAATATGTAGAACTCAATTATGAGTTTACTGAAAAAGGGCTCTGTACTGCTTCTTATCGCTATCAACGTCTGAAGATTAAAGAGCTTGATGATTTAGAATTACCTGAAGCAGATCGACAATATAAGTATAATAAGATTGTAGAAAAATCTTGCGTTTGTGTGGGCTTAGGAACTGCTGCTTTAATATCAAAAGGATTGGACACTAAGGTGGAAGGACCTGGTGTTTCGGTTTGTCCTGGACCTAATATAGCCTATTACGAAAAGGAAATTACTTTAAAAGAAATGGTAGGCCATATTTATGGCAGAAATAATGTGATAAAACGCAATGACCGTCCTCATATGTTTGTTAAAGAATTACACCTATATATAGATCATCTAAGAGGAAAGATTGACGAAGTAAAAACAGATCTTTCTAAGAAGCAGGAAAAGAGTTTAACCACTTTCAATGAAAATTTAAAAGAAGGTGTTAATTATTATCAAAATTTGTTTAGTGAAATGAAACATGCTTTTGAAGATACTAAACAGCAAATTGCTTATGATTTAGAAGAAAGCAAACAAAAACTTCACGATTTTAGTATAGAAATTAGAAAGAAATTCTCAGAAGCCTAAAGCTAGAGAATTATGAATATAGGAGCCCATTTTGAAATTAAATATTTTGGAAAGGGCTTTTTTATTGCCATGAGAAGCGCACTTTTAATTATAAATATGCAAAGTCTTGCCATCGTAGGAAGTACGATATTGCTTCAGAGGTTTCACCGATGGACCAGTCACATTTGAACCATCGAGAATGAGGTATTGAGATTCGCAACAACTGTCTTTTATAATGATTCCATCAGGTTCAACATTCAGTCTAGCACAGCCATTTTCATCGCAACAGGCATCAGGATCGTGAGGGCAAGTGCGCTCAAAGGCTACAAAGTCATTCACGCTTATTCTGTATACAATCAGTCCTCTACTTGGGTAATTTGCCGTAATATATTCAGAACCACCAACAGTATTCAAATTAATATATAAGGTTGAGTTGGGCTCAATATAAATATTAACCACTGCTAATGGTAGTGGATCGTCTTCCTTTTTGCATTGCGAGAATATAAGGCCAAATAGGACGATTCCAAGTAGGAAAAGATATATAAGTTTATTTTTCATTATTGCTTTGAAACGCAAATGTATTATAAATATTGCGACGAAAGGGAAAGAGCAGGAAACGGGAATCTTAAAATTGCTTAAAAGGACTGAGAGCGAGGTTCAATGTTTAAAGTTCAAAGTTAAACTTGTAGATTTTGTTTTTAGAATGAATTGGGGAAATGATGAGCTGAAGAGCCAGAGAACTTGGGAAACCATATCCCTCATCGGTCATCCGATATCCGACTCCAACCTAGTTCTTAACGAAGAACAATACGCCCTAGATCACCACTAAGTCTTTTTTTATGACTTTCTTTTTTACTCAAAAGGCTGAGTATCTTCATCAACTCTTCATCCTCTTTTACTCCCTTCAACTTGTTCTGCAGTTCTTTTATTTCTTGTTCTACAATGCTTAATTTAAAGGACCGAACGGATGTCATCACACTTAAACCCAAGAGGTCGACCTCCTCCGATTTCACATAGATTTGTTTCTTTTCCATCCAGTTTTCTGAAAGCTCATATTTATCCATGGAGATATCTATACAGAAATTAGCAATCTGCTGATTGGGATGGTTGGTAAAAAAACTATGCTCTTTAAATTCTTCCTCCTCTAAACATTGGTCGAAAATTTCATAAATGCTTTTATAGAGCGGATTTTCAAACTCCAAGTTATCTAAGGCCATTTGATCGATAATATACGCTGCCACATTTACCTCAATATCCTCTTCCCCTTTTTTACGAAATGTAAAATCGAGGTGACCAAATTTTAACAAAAGTCGAGCTAGATTTTCCTCCTGATAAGCAAATCTGCTGAGCAAACGTTTATCAGGGCTTTCCATTCTATTTACCTGAGGAGTCTTCTGGTGAGGCTCAGGATAACTAGATTTAGTCTCTTGTTTAAACTTTTTAGCAAGGAGCTTATTCAACTCGTTCAACAAGGTTTGCTCTGGCATTTCGAGTAAGCTAGAGCATTCCCTCACATAAACCTGTCGGGTAATGGCATCCGGGATAATAGAAATGGTTTGAACAATTTCTTTAATCAGGCCAGCCCTTTTTATGGGGTCAGTTTTAGCCTCCTCCGAAAGTAAATTGGTTTTAAAACTAATAAAGTCTTGAGCTTCATTAGTGATATACTCCTTGACTTCAGAAGAACGGTGGGAGCGCGCAAAGCTATCGGGATCTTCTCCTTCAGGGAACATCACCACTCTCACATTCATGCCTTCAGACAGAATCATATCGATACCTCTCAAGCCCGCTTTAATACCAGCAAAGTCACCATCATATAAAACGGTAATATTATTGGTAAATCGCTTAATCAGCTTGATCTGATCTTGGGTAAGCGCGGTACCAGAACTGGCCACTACATTCTCTACTCCCGCATCAAACATGGAAATCACATCGGTATAACCCTCCACCAAGAAACAATTATCGGCTTTAACCATTTCGTTTCTAGAGAAATAAATGCCATAAAGAACCTTGCTTTTATGATAAAGATCCGACTCAGGAGAGTTTAAATATTTGGCTTGTTTTTTATCATTGCTAAGGGTTCTTCCTCCAAATCCGATAACTTGTCCTGTGAGGTTATGAATAGGAAACATCACACGACCTTTAAAGCGATCGAATCGTTTTTTGTCATCACGAACGATGGTTAACCCAGTCTTTTGTAGTAATTCCAATTCATGTGCATTTTTAATAGCATAGTCGCTAAAAGCTGTCCATTCGTCGGGGCTATATCCCACCTGGAATTTCTTGATCATCTGAGTACTCATACCCCTTCCGGTGAGGTAATTAAGCCCAACTGATTTCCCAATCTCTGTTTCCCAAAGCTGATTTACAAAATACTTGGAAGCAAAATCCACTGCTTGCAACATGCTTTCTCGCTCATTATAATGGGCGATTTGCTCTGCGGTTTGCTCTTCTTCTTCTACTTCGATGGAGTATTTATTGGCCAAGTATTTTAAGGCCTCGGGATAGGTCTTATGCTCATGCTCCATGATGAAGCTCACCGGACTTCCTGCTTTTCCACAGCCAAAACATTTAAAGATGCCTTTGGCCGGACTTACTGTAAATGATGGTGTTTTCTCATTATGAAAAGGACAATTCCCTAACATATTGACCCCTCGTTTTTTCAGTTGTACGAAGTCGCCAACTACTTCTTCAATTCGAGCAGCATCAATAATGGTTTGTATGGTTTCTTGTGGAATCATGAGTGCTGGCAAAGTTATTTATTTTTGGAATGGAAAAATGAAATTAGATTATTTCCATAGAAATATTTGAGCATAGAATCTAAAAAAGCAATGGTCTTCTATATGTTTGTAGAGGTTTTTTACCACCAAAGGCATGAAGAGCAACACCAAGTAAAAATAAGAAAGAATTAAAACGGGTTATCCACTTGTCTACCTTTTCTATTCCATTCTGGAACCAAATGCTTTTCTGGATTTTGTTCTATGATATTTTTCCTCCATTCATCTGGATAACCTGGACTTTGCATGTGCTCTCCTACTGATTTTATATAGCCATCATTATATTTGGCAATGAGCATATATCCCAGTTCATTCCATCTTTTAAGGATTAAATCGGCTCTTTCATTCACATAGTTGTGTAAGACCTTGTCTTTGTCTTCTAAGTTTTCTTGGAGCAATCTTTTAGCCAAATATTCTTGTTCAGAAATAAACTGGTCTTCCAGTTCATTTTGAACTTTCTGAATATCCTGAATCATATAGGAATATTTCAAATTGGCATAATTACTAACGAAGTTCATGGTCCACCACATGGAGGAGGGATCGTAGTGGCGAATATCTCCTTTACGATAAGATTCAGGCACCGAATCTAGGCTCATATAGAGGGGGAGATAACAAGTAAAATAAGTGTCATCGAAACCAAACCATAGGGTACTCATCGCTTCAAAGGTTCGTTCTCTACATTGAGCAATAAATGAGAAACAAGTATTATAAGTTGAAATTGGACGTTCCCATGAATAAGCCTTACCATCATCCTCTTCCCAACTCAATGGTCGCCATCTTTGGGGTGTACCAAAAGGCCCAGCTTCAGGTCCTTTGGTCATATCTATTGCTGTACCCTCATAATGATCACGAACCAATCTCATCACATCCTTAACACTCAACTTTTCTTCAGGGAAAATCCACAGTGGATATCTTTCGGCTCCCTCCACTCCTCTGTGATAATCGGAGGAAAAATTCTGCTCTGGGGCAGCCCTTCTAAATAGACTCCAAACTCTACTTTCACAATAACGCAATCTGTCAGGCGATATCGGATTATAAGCCAAGTTAAAAGCAAAAGGATTCCCGCTATTCGGATCATAGAATCCCTTTTCTATGGCAAATGAAATCACATTTTTACTATAGATACAATTTTCAGGATCATCCAGCGGGAAAGTTCCAATCCGAGCTTTATTAGCGTGGGCAGAAATGGCACCATCAGGGATTTTCATGGCCACCCAATTCGCTCCTGGTTTTCCATCTCCTGTTCCTATCATTTCTAAAATCCAGGCTTCATTGGGATCTATGATGGAAAAACTTTCTCCTTCGCTCCCATAACCATATTCTTCCACCAAAGAAGTAATCACCTCTATGGCTTCTCTCGCGGTTTTTGAACGGTCTAAAGCAAGGCTCATCAAATGCCAATACTTGAGAGGAAGGTTTTTATTCCAAAGCTCTTCTCTTCCAGTAAAAGTAGTTTCTCCAATGGCCACATCATACTCATTCATATGAAAGCCGAGTTTTTTATAGGTCTCCAATGGTTGGGGGATATCGAGAAACTTTTCTGTTCTAGGGAATTTGAATTGAATAACCTCCTCTGATTCGTGCTTCTGGTGGGGAAACATTTTTAGGTGATAAAGCCATTCTCCATCGTTTGTATACACCATCATGGTGGAACCATCGGTACTAGCTCCTTTGGTGACAATTAAATTGGTACAACTGTAGGAAATGAAACTGAATAGTATGAAAAGGAAGGTGAGTGTATATTTGATCATAATCAGAGATTTTTTGCTAAAGTATATAAAAATGGTTACTAATCAGATAATGTCAATTTACTGTAGTTGCCCATGATAAATGGTTTTTTTGTTTTGCCCCTTCCCCATGGGGAGCCAAAAAATCAGATTTCAGTTTCAAAAATCAAATTATAATAGAATATCAAATTTTTCAATCTAATCATTTTGCTGAATCTTTTCCCTGACTCCCCTTGGGGTCGGGGTAAATCAGGGAAAATTAAACTATAGTAATTCTTACTGATTAGTAACTAAAAATGAAATTATAAAAAGTTTTGAGCTATTTTAATGTTTATTCAAAAAGATTAAAATCATATAGAATGCTATTGTACAAAGAACCACCAAGATTCACAAAATCCACAAAGAAGAATCATATAAAGTGAGTTATTCTAGTTTTTTTATTTTCGTGTCTCCTTTGAGTGTTTTGTGCCATAATGCTTTAATTTTTTCAAATTGAAAACAGTTATCGATACACTTCAAAAAGCCTTGCGAAAATTGTTTATATTTGACATCCATACCAATAAATAACTATAAAAAGCCAAATAATAAATAGAAATGAAAAAATACCTACCTATTATTCTCATTTTACTTTGGTCCTGTCAAATGGAAGTGAAAAACGAAAAAGAACAAAAAATACAAACTAATCCCGATTGGACCATAGTCATTCACGGAGGAGCTGGAGACATTGAAAAAGAAGGATTCTCTGAGGAAAGACAATCAGAATACAAACAAAAATTAGAGGAGGCCATTCAGGCGGGCTCTGTCATTCTAGAAAATGGGGGGACAAGTTTAGAAGCTGTTGAAGCAAGTATTCATATCATGGAGGATTCACCACTTTTTAATGCTGGTAAAGGAGCCGTTTTTAATGCTTTGGGTCAAAATGAAATGGATGCTTCCATTATGGATGGAAAAAGTGGAAAAGCAGGGGCGGTGGCTGGAGTCCGTCATATTAAAAACCCCATCAGTGCAGCCATTGCAGTGATGGAAAAATCGCCACATGTATTGCTTATTGGTGATGGTGCTGAGAAATTCGCTTCAGAACATGGAGTGGAAATCACCGATACTTCTTGGTTTTATACCGAAAAAAGATGGAAAAGCTACGAGAAAATGAAGCAAGACAAGCACGGAACAGTGGGCTGCGTAGCACTAGATAAACACGGGAATATTACAGCTGGAACCTCCACTGGAGGCATGACCATGAAAATGCCCGGAAGAGTGGGTGATAGCCCAATTATTGGCGCTGGCACCTATGCCGATAATCATACTTGTGGGATTTCAGCCACGGGTCATGGGGAGTTCTTCATTAGAAATGTAGTGGCCTACGATGTGGCCGCCATCATGAAATATCAAGGAAAAAGTATTGAAGAAGCAGCAAATTATGTGATTCAAGACAAACTAAAATCTCAAAACGCTAGCGGTGGAATCATAGGTTTAGATGCCCAAGGGAATATCATCATGGAATTTAATACTACGGCTATGTTTAGAGCATCGAATCGCTCTGATGATGATTTACGAGTGGCTATTTTTAAATAAATCGCTATCTGGCCAAGCAATATTAAGACCGCATTCATTTCCACGGGCTTCCCCGCGGCTATTCATCTGTCGCCCTTCCAGGACTCAAATTAGCATCATCCTTAGACTATTTAAATGAGCTCGAGAAGTGGCGAGGCGGAGAGCTTGCGATTCTAAAAAAACACATCTGTGGAAATAAGCGTTTTAATCCTGACCGTAATGTCATGGATTCCCTTTTAATACCATCTAATCCTAAGCCCTTAACAAATCGTGAATTTTTTCCTTTGCTGCTCTTAGTGCCTCAGCAATGTTATTTTCTATAACAATAAGCTCCTCAAAATCGTTTGAAGTAGCTTTGTATTTGCCAGAGGGCAATTTCTTAATGTTGATATTTATCGTACTGCTCATCATCTATGGGTTTTAAACATATTTTGCAATAGTGCGTCTGAGATGAGTTAGATTGATTGGTTTGGCAATGAATTCTACACAACCAGCTCGTCTACACCTCTCTATATCTTCATCTTGGGTATAGGCGGTTTGAGCAATGATGGGTAAATCGGGTTGAAGTTTCAATATTTCGGTGGTAGCCTGCAAGCCATCTACAGTAGGCATTTTAATATCCATAAGCACCAAGCAAATATTCTTTTCTCTGCAATAATCTATGGCTTCCTTACCATTTTTAGCCCAAATGACATCTAGATTTAAATCTTTCAATACATATTTCAGTAGGTGGTAATTGTCCTCTTCATCTTCTGCTATCATCACCATGTTTTTTTGAGGAGGTTTTACCTTAGAATTGTTTTCTTGGGATAAAGGATGGATGATTTCAAAAACCGATCCTCTATTTACTTCGGAGCTTAAGCTAATTTCCCCACCTAATAATCGCATTAAAGAACGGCTAATAGACAGACCAATACCAGTTCCTTGTGGCTTCTCAATATGATCGATTTGCTGAAAACGTTCAAATATTTGCTGCTGTAATTTGATAGGGATCCCAATCCCTGTATCCTTTACATATATGTGAACTAAATTGTTTTTTATTTCAAAACTAATCTCTACACTACCTTCTTCTGTAAATTTCAAAGCATTATTGACTAAATTCATCAATACCTGCTTCAGCCTCAATTTATCAGTTTCAATAATCGTGTCTAAATTTTCAGTCTGTGAATATTTAATTTCAATATGACCTTTGTCTTTATTATGCTTATCGAAATCAAATATCGTTTTTATATCCAGTAATAACTGGTGAATACTCAAGGCTTCTGTATTGATGGCTACAAGATCAGACTCAATCTTTGCAATATCCATTAAATCATTAATCAATTGTAATAGCGTATCGGAATTATTATTGATGATGCGTATAAAATCAGAAGTATCCTCAGGATCGGCATCTTCCAATAACTGACTAAAACCCACAATAGCATTCATAGGAGTTCTAATCTCATGACTCATATTGGCCAAGAACCTATTTTTCAGTTTTTCTGCATTTTCAGCCTCATTAAGGGCTAATTTTAAAGCATGTCTGTTTTC
Source organism: Lentimicrobium sp. S6 (assembly GCF_013166635.1). Taxonomy (NCBI): domain Bacteria; kingdom Pseudomonadati; phylum Bacteroidota; class Bacteroidia; order Bacteroidales; family Lentimicrobiaceae; genus Lentimicrobium; species Lentimicrobium sp. S6. The sequence goes on from NZ_JABKBZ010000002.1 coordinate 122,128, forward strand.
TTCAATTTCTCTATTTATATTTCTAAGTCGATCATTCTGGGTTTTATACTCTCTATTAATCTTCTCTAAATCACTATTTAGATTTTTCAATTCCTTATTGGTTTCTAAGCGATCAGAAATATCACGAGCAATAGTAATGATCACTTGCTTGCCCTTTATTTCAGTAATGGAGGAACTAATTTCTACCGGAATGCTTCTGAAATCTTTAGAAATGAGTTCTGTTTCATAAACATGCTTTTTCTTATCCTTTAATAATCGAACCTCTAATAAATAGTCAAATATCTTTTGTGGAGCGATAATCTTTTCTGGTTCCATGCTAAGCATTTCTTCACGGCTGTATCTCAATCGCTCTAATGAATTATAATTGACAGTAATAAAAGGGCCTTCTAGTTCTCTGATAAATACCAACTCATCTATCACATCTAAAAATCTGGTAAACTCATCTGGTTTATTCTCTGATTTTGCTATCTCCAACTGTTTCTTTTCTCTCTGGAGATGAGTCATTAATAAAACAATCCTCTCAAAAACACTAATTAGATTAGATTTCCCTTCTACAATAAAATCACGAGCTCCATATTCAATGAGGCTTTCTATGATTTCCGTTTTATAATCATCAAGTATAAAAATAATGGGAGGAACTATATTGAAGTCCTTTTTAATCTTCTTTAATAATTCTAAACCATTAAATGCTGGGAATAAATAATCAGAAACTATGATGCAGTTTTTCTTATCCTCTATTATACCCAACAAAGCCTGATAATTGGCTGCACTAGCTATGTTCATTCCCTTTTGTATCAATCCTTCCTTAATATCTACAAAGAATGAAGAATGAGGGCTAAAGAATACGATCCTATATGTATTAATTTTAGTCAACATAATAAAAGTTTATATATTATAAGACTATATTTTAAGAAATGGTGGTTACGAAAATGAAGTATTATAAGTTCTTTCAAAAAATAAGTCGTCTATTTAAGTAAAGATAATAAATATTAGTTCGAAATCAAAATCTAAAACAATATTTATATATCATCAATTTATTTAGTTTTGCTGCTTATTATAATATCGTAGAATATGCCATCCAAAAGGTTAGGCCGTAATAAATATGGAAAGTCAAGAAGGTAAAGGAATTACAATTTTAGGATCTACTGGGAGTATTGGAAGGCAAGCCCTTCAAGTTATTTCTGAATATCCCGAATTATTTAGACTAAAGATATTAAGTGCCCATTCAAGTATTGATTTATTGATAGAACAGGCATTGAAATATCATCCAGAAATGGTGTTTATTGCAAACTCCACGCGACAAAATGCCCTTAAAGCTGCTTTAGCTCATACCTCCATTCAAGTATTAAACACTGAGGAAGAACTATATGAAACTTTTCTTCAAGAAGACCTCCATATGGTGTTATTGGCCATTGTTGGATTTGCTGGACTAAAGCCTGCATTAAAAACCATTGAAGCCTCTAAAGATTTAGCTATTGCAAATAAAGAGAGTTTGGTGGTGGGTGGTCATATCCTCATGGATTTGGTAAAAAAGCATCAGGTCAATTTATTACCGGTAGATTCGGAGCATTCTGCGATTTTTCAATGTTTACAAGGTGAGCAAGCCGAGAGTGTAGAGAAAATCATTTTAACCGCTAGCGGAGGGCCGTTCTTTGAATGGTCAGCTGAAGAAATGAAGAAAATCACCTTAAAACAAGCGCTTAAACATCCCACGTGGGAGATGGGGCACAAAATCACCATTGATTCTGCAAGCATGATGAATAAAGGGCTTGAGGTGATTGAAGCCAAGTGGTTATTCAATTTGAATCCTCAACAAATAGACGTGGTAGCTCATCCTCAGTCTTTGGTACACAGTATGGTCCAGTTTAATGATGGCTCAGTAAAAGCCCAAATGAGTCCTCCCGATATGCGAGGTCCTATTCAATATGCTATGTTTCACCCCCATCGAAAACAAGCCGGTTTAACAAGATTTAATTTTTCGGAAGCATTGAGTCTCAGTTTCAAGCCTGTTGATATGAAAAAATTTCGTAATCTTGCACTCGCTTTCGAAGCTCTAGAAAAAGGGGGGAATATTCCGGCTATTTTAAATGCAGCCAATGAAGCTGCTGTTGAGGCGGTTCTCCAAAACCAGCTTCCTTTCTATAGAATATCAGAAGTGGTTGAAAATATGATGAAAGAAATGAACTTTATCCAAAATCCAAACTTACAGGATTTAGAAAATACTCATTTTGAAACCATCGCCAAAAGCAAAGAATTAATCAAGAGAAAAAACTAGAATGGATATCCTTATACAAATTTTACAACTCATTTTAAGTCTGTCGGTATTGGTAATTGTGCATGAATTTGGACACTTTGCCGCTGCAAAAATATTTCATACTAAAGTAGAGAAGTTTTATCTTTTCTTTAATCCTGGCTTCTCCCTTTTTAAGTTTAAATATGGGGAAACAGAATATGGTATGGGTTGGTTGCCTTTAGGGGGCTATGTGAAAATTGCCGGAATGATAGACGAAAGCATGGACAAAGAGCAAATGGAAAAAGACCCTGAGCCATGGGAGTTTAGAAGCAAACCCGCGTGGCAACGCTTAATCATTATGTTGGGTGGGGTTTTTATGAATGTGATATTAGCCATGCTTATCTATATTGTAATGATGGCCAGTTATGGTGAAGAATACCTTCCTACATCGGCTGTTAAATATGGAATTCAGGTGGATAGCTTAGGCCAAACCTTAGGTTTAAAAAATGGAGATAAAATTTTAACTCTTGATGGACAAGAAGTGGATGATTTCATGAAGATTCCTGCCCATTTAATTTTAGAGGAGGTGCAAGCCATTCAAATTGATCGTAATGGACAGCGATTAGATATTCCAGTAAGTACTCAGTTTGTAGGTGACTTAATAGCCAGCGAAAAACCTGGTTTCCTGATGCCTCGTATGCCCATTCGCATCAGTGAATTTGCCAAGAGTTCCACCGCAGAAGAAGCCGGAATTATGAAGGGCGATTGGATACAAAGCCTTAACGGACAACAGGTGGCCTTTTTTGACCAGTTCCAAATATTCAGAGATAGTGTAGCTGCCAATACAGGTAAAATGGTTCAGGTGAGTGTATTACGTGAAAACAAATTAAAGACCTTTGAAGTAGCAGTGCAAGACGATGGTCTTATTGGTATTTCAATTGGTGCCGATTTAGGATTGGATTTTGATTTAAAATCTCGCGATTATACCGTGATAGAAGCTATACCAGCTGGTATCAACAAAGCATTTGAAACCATTAATAGCTATCTTAAACAATTAAAGATACTTTTTAACCCTGAAATGAAAGCTTATAAGTCGGTTGGTGGATTTATTAAGATTGGTAGCATCTTTCCTCCGGTTTGGGATTGGATGAAATTCTGGAGTCTGACCGCTTTCTTATCCATCATGCTTGCTGTATTAAATATACTACCTATTCCAGCTTTAGATGGTGGTCATGTGATGTTCTTGATGTATGAAATTATTGCCCGCCGTAAGCCTAGCGATAAGTTTATGGAATATGCACAGATGGTAGGAATGTTCCTTTTATTAGCTCTATTGGTATTTGCCAATGGTAACGATATCTGGAACTTGTTTAACTAATGCTTGCCAGTAAAACCATATCAATTGGTTTTCTAACAAACACAAAAGCAAAGCCATAAAATGCCATTTTTTTCCTTATGTTTGTACTGAAAACAAACATTTACAGACATTAAAAAAACGGAATCTTGACGAAACCATCAAATAAAAAGGTCTACTTTCTCTCCGATGCTCATCTGGGTATTCCCGATGTGGAATCTAGTAAAGTTAGAGAGAGAAAGATGGTGAGATGGTTGGATGAGGTCAAGAAAGATGCACTAGCCATTTATATTCTCGGCGATCTCTTTGACTTCTGGTTCGAGTATAAAACGGTGGTTCCCAAAGGTTTTACTCGTCTTTTTGGCAAGCTGGCTGAAATTACCGACAGTGGTATTCCAATACATTTCTTTAGAGGAAACCATGATATTTGGGCTTTCAATTATTTAAATGAAGAGCTCAATATTGAAATCCATCGAGAGCCTTTAGAAGTGGAGCTTTTAGGTAAAAAGTTCTTTTTAGCTCATGGCGACGGATTAGGCCAAGGCGATAAGGGCTATAAGTTCTTGAAGTGGATATTTGAGCAGAAACTCAATCAATGGTTATTTCGTTGGATTCATCCCGATTGGGGATTGGCTATGGGTTTGTTTTGGTCGAGAAGAAGTCGTTATGCGAATGTAGCCCGAGAAGAAAAAGAAAGAGAAGAACCAGTTATACGAGCCATAGAGGATTCTAGATTACCTATGTTTGCCAAAGATTATTTAAGGCAAGGCCATCAGATCGATTATTTTGTGATGGGACATTGGCATATTGTTAGAGATTTCGAACTTCAATCAAACAGTCGTTTTATCTTCTTAGGCGATTGGATTTCTCGTTTTTCTTATGGTGTTTTTGATGGCGAGGTTTTTGAGATGAAGGTTTTTGAGGGGTAGATTAAAGAGATACCACAGAGGCACTGAGACACGAAGAGAAATGAGTGAATGATAGAATGGTTGAAGGAAGGTGCTATATCAAGATGCATCAATTCTTATAAGAGATTGCTTCATCGAACCTCCTCGCAATGACCCATCTTCGAATGGAGATACTAACCTGTATATAATTAAAAGGCCGGTCATTGCGAATGTAGTGAAGCAATCTCCTCAAATCTAGCCTATTTTCTATTACTATCAAACCAAGGATACTATCCTCAAACTTCGACTCTGCTCATTTCGAGGGGCTATCTTTCTATGCAAGGTTGATTACATCATTGGAAAACATCGATAATACTTCACAAACCTAAGCTTATTATATTTTTCGTTACCAAGGACGCTATCCCTTCTATGGCTATCATCCTTTATATATTCAGCCAATATGGAACATCTAACTAAGCGCCGTAGGTGCGGTATTTTGGTAGCATGGTGCGAAACGAAGTGGAGCGCCATGATAGCAATAATAGAATATTTTAAAGAGCCGCTCGATGATCGGGTTGATACGAAACAGAAAGGTTAGCGGTTTGAAAAGGAGGCTTGAGCTAGGTTCTGTTGTTTACATCGTTGTGTATTTACGATGGTTACGATTTCGCACCTGCGTAAATAAGTGTATTCGCATCCAAGGACGCTATCCCCTCTAGGCTTATCATCCTTTCTATTATGCTTTGCCATATGAAACGCTTAGCAGCGACATTTCATTAGCCCAGTATAAGGGCATGCAATGACCGAAATGCTGGGATAATGATGAACCCTAGTTTTATCTGGCCGGCCAGAGGTTCTGAATTAAAAGCTGCGTTTGCTGCCGGCTATATATCAATTTTCTTATGTGAGAAGGTGGGGTCAATTTTATTTGAGCACCAAGAAACCCTAAAAACCAGGGAAGCCTTCCCTTTTGGGGAATGATTCCCTTATTCGCCGGTTTGCCAGCTCAACCATATTATATTTTTCGTAATTTGCCCGATTATGAATGACCAGATTCCCATCAAAAAGATAATACATGTGGATATGGATGCCTTTTACGCATCGGTGGAACAAATGGATAATCCTGAGCTACAGGGGAAACCATTAGCTGTAGGTGGTGGTGGAGAGAGGGGTGTGATTGCAGCAGCCAGCTATGAGGCTAGAGCTTATGGTGTGCGTTCTGCCATGTCTGGAGCACTTGCTCGTCGTAAATGCCCTCCTCTAATCTTTGTGAAACCTAGAATGGAACGCTATAAAGAAATCTCCAATAAAATTCAAGAGATATTCTTTGACTATACCGATCTTGTAGAACCCTTAAGTTTGGATGAAGCCTACTTAGATGTCACAAAAAACAAGAAAAACATAAGTTCTGCTAGTAAATTAGCTAAAGAAATCCGCCAACGTATTTTTGAAGAAGTGGGATTAAGAGCATCGGCAGGAATATCTATTAATAAATTTACGGCCAAAATTGCCTCTGACATCAACAAACCCAATGGTCAAAAAACCATTATGCCCAACGCGGTTATTGCTTTCTTGGAGGAGCTCCCCATTGAAAAATTCTTTGGAGTTGGAAAAGTTACAGCTGAAAAGATGAATAGCCTAGGTATTTTCAATGGCAAAGATTTAAAAGCCCAAAGCTTAGCCTTTTTAGCAAGAAACTTTGGTAAATCGGGTAGTCACTTCCATGAAATCGTGAGAGGTATACAGCATAGTGAAGTCAGACCAAATAGGTTGAGAAAATCCATTGCTGCGGAGCGTACTTTTATTACTGACATTTCCTCAGAAAGCGATATGATTAAAAAGCTAGAACAAATAGCTGAGGAATTAGAGAGACGATTATGGAGAACCAAAGTAAAGGGGAAAACCATAACTGTTAAAATGAAGCATCATGACTTCACCATACAAAGCAGATCCAAAACCCTTAACCACTGGATCAATCAAAAAGAGGAGCTATTAATATTAGCAGTAGACTTATTACGTCAAGCCGCATTAGAAAAACCGGTGCGTCTATTGGGTATCTCTATTAGCAAATTAGATAACGAGCCCGATTTGCCTGTATCTTGGATTCAGTTGGAGATTGAGTTTCCGGGGAGAAGTATTGAAGAATTTAATAATACAAGGAAGAAAGAAGATACCACGGAGGCAATGAGACACAGAGGTGGAATGAGAGAATGAATGAATGTTACAAGGAAGAAAAGAAGGAAGCGGACCACGAAGGGTGGAAAATATTTCCGCCTGAGCTGAATTCTTGGATGTAGGATATGAAATGTCCGATGACCGATGTGGTCTTAAATCAACCTACATCTCTTATTGCTTAAGATTGCCACGTCGCTATACCTTACCACTCAGTGTATTGCCTCGCAATGACACATCTTCGGAGGAGATTCTACTACTGAGTTTTATATGAAACAAGTTCATGGCGAGCAAAGGAAGCCATCTCCTTAAATCAACACTTATTTCCAACAAACAAAAGCGCATAAATATAAGCTCTTTTCGGGGTATAAAATGACTATTTATACAAACTATTTATAAGCTATAAAAAGAAGGAATAATAGTCAAGATTTTCTATTCAAAAGGCAATACGACATTTAAATATCTGTATATTTGCGCTGCAATTAAATTAATTTTATAATCCAAAAGACTTGTTTAAACGCTTCTAAGTAAAATGGTTAGAAAGACAAGTCTCTAAAACACACATAGCATATGTCTGAATTCATTTCTTCAAAGGAAGCCATGGAGTTGGAAGATAAGTATGGTGCACATAACTATCATCCACTACCAGTAGTATTATCTAAGGGAAAAGGAGCTAAAGTATGGGATGCAGAAGGAAAAGAATATTATGATTTCCTAAGCGCTTATTCTGCCGTTAACCAAGGGCATTGTCATCCAAAAATTGTGGAGGCATTAGTTGATCAAGCACGTACGTTAACACTAACGTCTAGAGCTTTTTATAATGATGTTTTAGGTCCTTACGAAAAGTATATCACTGAATATTTTGGTTTCGACAAAGTCTTACCTATGAATACTGGTGCTGAAGCTGACGAGACTGCATTAAAATTAGCTCGCAAATGGGGATATACAAAAAAAGGTATTCCAGAGAACGAAGCTAAAATCGTTGTTTGTGCCAATAATTTCCATGGTAGAACTATTACTATCATTTCTATGTCGACAGACCCAGACGCTTATAAAGGTTTTGGCCCTTATACTCCTGGTTTTGTTACTGTTCCTTATAATGATTTAGATGCCTTAGCCAACGAATTAAAAGACCCTAATGTTTGTGCATTCTTAGTGGAGCCTATTCAAGGTGAAGCTGGTGTTTATGTACCAGACGATGGATACTTAAAGAAGTCATATGAGCTTTGCAAAGCCAATAATGTACTTTTTATTGCCGATGAGGTTCAGACAGGCATTGCCCGTACAGGTAAATTATTAGCTTGTGACCACGAAGAGGTACGCCCAGATATCTTGATCTTAGGGAAAGCCCTTTCTGGTGGTGTTATTCCTGTTTCTGCTGTTTTAGCTGATGATGACATTATGCTTTGCATTAAGCCAGGCGAACATGGTTCTACTTTTGGTGGTTTCCCATTAGCTGCAAAAGTAGCTGTTGCTGCTCTAGAAGTAGTCAAAGAAGAAAAATTAGCTGAAAGAGCTGAGTATTTAGGTGAGATTTTCCGTCGCGAAATGAAAGCCATTGATTCTCCTATGATTTCTTTAGTAAGAGGTCGTGGTTTATTAAATGCAGTTATTATTAAGCCAAAAAATGGAAAAGAAGCTTGGGATGTATGTATGAAGATGAGAGATTTAGGTGTTTTAGCTAAGCCAACTCACGGAGATATCATCCGTTTTGCTCCTCCTTTGGTTATCACAGAAGAACAATTAATGGCAGCTATTGCCTTAATTAAAGAAGCTATTGTTTCATTTGAATAGTCATTCTTCTTAGTATAGAATATAGAGCCATCGGATTTTTCGGTGGCTTTTTTTTATATTTCTTACCAAAAATGACTGCTCTTATCATAAAAATCATTTTCAGTATATTTATAAATTTCAATACAAAAGGTTTTCTTTGCAAAATCAGGCTTTTTGCTTGCACTAAAACATCATAGTCCGGAAATTCTATAATATTATATTTCTACCAGTTTTACTGAATTTAATGCAAATCCAATACTGTCCAAAATAATTTTTAGATTAAAAAAAAGATTCTTCATTTCTTTGGCTGAGAACGACAGTGTTTTACAAGGTAAAGAAGAAGCTGTTTACTATTTGCAATATCAAAAACGAAGGAGAGTTCTTCTCTCTTTCTGTTTTAAAAAATTAATACTTTCGCCTCTAAATCGAAAAGTTGCATTTACTACTTGAATTTAAGTTCTTTATGATGGAGTAAATGGGCTAACATTTGAAGCACCTTACTGATTGCGTTTAGTAACCTTCCAAATACCAGATTTCACTCCTTTTGAGAAACGAAAGAAACCAATAAACAAAGCCAAGTTCATGCTATAGAAATGGGTGATAAAACGGAGGAATCTAGAGTTAAAGCTGAGTTTTTTTAATAAAGAATCTAGCAGTGGAATAAAAAATCCGGCTATCTGAATACTAAAAGCCAATTGGTAAAATGGGGTATTCCAGAGTAAAGCGGAGCTCAGCAAACTAATGAGTAAGAAAAATGGACCTAGCCACCGTAGTACTTTATGTGATAAGAAAGTGAATGCCACACCGTTATTCATAGGCCAGAGTAGGTGACCAAACCATTTCAGGTTTTGAAAGTTCCCAGTAGCGATTCTTATTTTACGAATTAATTCAATTTTCAGGTCATTACTCACATCTTCAAAAACCTTAGCTTCTAGGTTATTAACACTCAGCTTTCCCTTTTCAAAAATCTTCATATTGATATAAAAATCATCAACCAAAGCATTGGAGGGAACCTGACTATAATCCTCTCGACGAATAGCATAACAACCACCGAAAGGGCCCATCATACTACCCCATACCAAAGACTCGTATTGCTTAATGTAAACTTCTCGGGAAATATAGGCTTTCTCCTGATGACTGATTCCTTCTTTTTTCAATCCCCTGTTAATCATATTTGTATCTACCAAACCAATATTCTCATCGGTAAAAGGGCGTGCAATTTCCAATAAGGTATTCTCATCGAAGATCACATTAGCATCAGTTAGTATCAGGATAGAACCCTTAGACAGATGAAACAAATCATTTACTACATTCTGCTTTCCTCTGCGCTTGCTATAGGCATTAAATATGAGATTGGGATGTTTATCAGCATAGGATTGAATAATTACATTGGTATCATCATCAGAATTATCAGAGCCAATTAATAGCTCAAATTTAGCAATTGGATAATTACTCTTGAAAACACTTTCTATCTTTTCCGCTATGACTGCTTCTTCATTAAATGCAGATACCAAAATAGACATCTTCGGTAACTCATCATCAGAAAGCTCTGGATAATTAAAGGTTTTTCCCTTAGCTAAAAATTTTATTAATAAAGGAAAGAAAACATAACTATGAAAAATCATGAGTACAGAGAGCCAAAACAATATTTGGAGGATCATCATCATAAGCTCTTATAAAAATTGATCAAGGATTGAGTAATCACTTTATTATCAAATTCCTTCTTTACAAATTCGTAGGCATTTCGTCCCATGGAATCGAAAAGCTCTTTATTCTCTACTAATTCTATAATTTTAGCTGCAAACTCATCAGGCTCGTCGGCAATCATCAACTCTTTTCCATCTACTGCAGGATTTCCTTCAGCGCCAATTTTCGTAGTCACTTGAGCCTTTCCTAAAGCCATGCCCTCCACTATTTTTATTCTCATTCCACTACCCGATAATAACGGAACTACGCCTATAGCTTTGCTGTTCATAAACTCAATAGCACTCTCTACTTCACCTATATAAACTAAGTTCTTCACCTTCATGGTTTTTATCCAATCTGGGGCATTTCTCCCTGCCAAATAAAACTTCAGATGAGGATGTTTCTTCACCACTATAGGCCAGATTTTATCAAAAAACCAAAGTAATCCTTCTTGGTTTGGTGGCCAATCGAGCGCTCCAATATGGAATACTGATGGAAATTCTTGTTTACTGGTATTTAATTTACTACCAAGGACATCAAAACCCGTTGGTGTGGTATGAACAGGAATCTTACACCCTAAAGACTGGAGTATTTTTCCATCTCTAGAAGTGATAGGAATCATGGCATCAAACTCATTCAACTGTTTTATTTCCAGCTTTTTTATCCTTTTAGCTAGGTTTGAAAAATAATAATTCTTTGGAAAAGAAGCATTCTTGGCTGTTCTTTCCCATATTTCAAATTCTAAATTATGAGCACGCATAGATACTTTTGCATTGGAATGGGCTCTAATGGAAGGCATATACATTCCCATATAACTTCCTTCCAATTGTATCACATCATATTCCTCCTCATCTAATAATAATTCTAATCTATCTCTAAACTTTTCCGTATAAAATCGCTCAGCAATATAAGCTTTATCAGAAAAGAAAAGGTTTTTTAGTGCCCCAATAGGAGAAATGAGAGCAGGAGTATCCACACCAACAAAACGAATAGTTCTACTTAGTTCGAGAGGGAGCTGATCGAGTCTGAAATAGTGTTTGGAGGTATTCATAGTCAGAATATCTACTTGATGTCCAAGCTTCACAAAATTGCGTGCTAAGGTTAAGGTAGCAATACTACCTCCATCTTTTGGAGGGTAAGGTATTTTATTGACTATGATTAATATCCGCATGCTACTGTTTTGGGTGAGCAAAGATAAAATTTTCAATCTGTTTTATAGAAAAATTAAGAATAAATCGGTGTTTTCCGCAGTAATTAAAATCCAATTTAAAAGAAACCAAGTTGAATTACACTAGCTATTAGATAAATATGAGGGAAAAGTGAAGAAAGCTAAGACCTAAATACTAGCCATAAAGTGAATAAAGAAACCACTCTCACCCATTTTATTAAAGGAATACTCTAATCGGAATACTATATCATAATAGGTGACCATATTTAAGCCCATTCCATATCCCCATAACCATTTATTCTGTAGATCATTTTCGTATTCAACTTCTCCAGGTACCCAACCTCCATCACTATATAAACTTAAATAAACTGCCCACGGAATTTTATTGAATTTGTCGGTAGGGATAAATTTAAGTGTTGAAACTTGCTGAGGAACCAATGAAAATTTCAATTCTCCTTTCAGGATAAAATAATTTTGACCATCGACAACGTAATATTCATAGCCTCGCACAAAATCTCTGCCATAACCTACTCCATAATTCAAGAAATAGGGCTGTTCGCCTCCACTACCAACACGCGCAATTATGCCTTCGGAATAATAAAATCTTTTATTAAGCTTCCAATATTTCCTAGCATTTATTTTGACACTCAGAATATTTATATCAGATCCTTTGAAGAATCCCATTCCTGTTTTCTCAATTAATAAATCGAGGTAATATCCTTTTAAAGGGAAGGTACGATAGTCTCTATGATCATTCTTAAAATAATAATTGATCTTAAAATATTGAGCTCGACTACGGTTTCCATTATAAAAATCAGGATTGATCTCAAAAACAGTATCCGCATAAATATGATCGTTATAACTCAACTCTACGCTATGTGTATTATAAATATCAGGGCGGTGTCCCAAAGTAATATATCCTGAATATCCTTTATGAGCATAATCGTCCACCAACTTCACTCTTTGAACTTTGTTGCCTACCGTTCCGTAAGAGACTTCGTGGTTCTTTGTCTGATTGAATCCAAATTCCAAACCTATGGTTTCTTTCTTATCTATATAAGGCACAGAATAACTAAAGCCCAACTTTTCATCATAACCAAATTGCAATAATATTTTTAAGTTCTCGCGCTTTCCTCTAAAATTCTCCCAATTGAGGAACATTCCATAATTGATTTTACTAAAATCTTTGGTTTCCCACCAAGCATTTAAGTTTCTTTCGGCCAATTCAAAAATAGGCAAAGGCCATATATACCAACGCTCTATCACTTTATAGCTTACCACATGTCTTTTTATACCATTAGAGGAGCTTAAAGAATCGATAACATCCACAAAATTAAACAGTGATGTATTCATTAAGTTCTCTCGGCTTTGTTCTAATATTCCTTGATAAGCAGAAATCCCAATGGTATCTCCAGGTTTAAAAGTGATTTCCCGTAAAAGGATGTTATCTCTCGTTACCTTATTTCCTATCAACTGTAAATCTTGAATAATGATTAAAGTATCTTGAGCAGATTTAAGCTCTTGTGCCCTCAGAGAGTAGAGGGACAATAAAAACACTGAAATAAGGAGCAAGATATGATATCGCATTCTAGATGTTTAAGTAGTTCATGAGTGAGTCGTAGCGTTCTGTTAAACTTTCGTTTAGTTCAGTTTCAGTATAAGATGCTTTTATTTCGTAGTTATATCTTGAGAAGGTTTGAAGTACAGGTTCAATATCTATAGAATTCAACTTTATGGTGACTTCTATTTTTGTTGATTCAGCAAAGGTACTTACAAACAAATTGAGAATCTTTATGTTATTGGTTTCAACTATTTGAGCTATTTCGGAAAGAGAATAGTCATGGATATTCATCATTAAAACGATAATACCTCCTGGATTACTGAGACTTGTAATCTTAGCCAAACGAGCTGCTAAATCACTCACCAAAATGCTTCCTAAATAAATTTCATTTTGATCCACCACCGGAACTAAAGTTAGATGATGCTCATGTATCAGCTCTAAAACTTCAAACAAATGTTGTTCTGAATGCACCGAGATATTAACATTAGCAATGGGGTGTCCTCCAATGGCCTCCTCAAATCTATTATAGGAATAAATATCATCTTCACTGATTAATCCAATATAGGTTTCTGCATTCACGATAGGTAAATGCGTCACTTTATACTCCTCCATTAAACTCAATCCGAGCATGCCAGTATCGGAAGTTTTAAGCGGAACAATAGTATTTGTTATGAGTTCGTGTGCCAGCATTTAAAATGGTTTTTTATCAAATTCCTCATCAAGAATGATGGCAAGATAGTTAATATATCTAGATTCTGCAATCTCTCCATTTTCTACCGCTTCCTTAACAGCACATTGGGGTTCCCGCACATGCAGGCAATTATTATACTTGCAATCGTGCATAAAAAATTCCATTTCAGGAAAGTAACCTGCCACATCTTGCTTCTCCAAATTCACTACTCCAAATTCTTTAATCCCAGGAGTATCTATGATGTATCCATTAAATTCTAGGGGATGCATTTCAGCAAAAGTAGTGGTATGGCGACCTTTTTGATGAACGGAGGAAATTTCAGATGTTTTTAGTTCTATTCCGGGCTGAATGGCATTCACTAAAGCTGACTTTCCCACTCCGCTATGCCCACCAAACATAGAAGTACGACCTTTCATCATCGCTTTAAGCTCATCTATTCCATCTCCTCTGGTAGCGCTGGTCACCAAACATTGATAACCTATGGTTTGATATAATTCCAAGAACTCATTCTGAATTTCATTCTCTTTCTCTTTATTGAGATCCACTTTATTAAATACCAAGACCACTGGAATATGATAGAGGGCAGCAGTTAAGAGAAAGCGATCTATAAATCCAGAACTGGTTCGAGGCTGACTAATGGTAACCACCAGAAAAGCATAATCAATATTGGTGGCAATGATATGAGTTTGCTTACTAAGCTTGGTTGACTTTCGAATGATATAGTTTCTTCGTGGCAAAATAGAATCAATCACCCCATTTTCTTCTCCATCTTTGATAAAGGTAACCCGATCGCCCACTGCAATAGGATTGGTACTTTTGATACCTGCAATCTTAAACTTTCCTTTAAATCTACAAGAAAGCACCAGCCCCTCATCTGTTCTCACCTCGTACCAACTACCAGTAGACCTTACAACTACGCCGCTATTTTGTTTTTCTTTTGTCATTTAAAAATTTGATTATTTCTCAATTCAAGACTCTTATAAAACTAAGAATCAACTCAGAAATTTTCGATAAAGATAATACTTTGAATAATTTGCTGTAAATTTACAAAACATAAGTATTACAAATCGAATTCTATGCTACAAATTGTACTTTCTCTTATACTTGGTCCTTTAATGGCCGCCATATTATTTGGCTATATGAAATATCGATTCCCGAGAGGATATTTTGGACTTTTGCTTCGCTCTTATTTTTGGGGGATATTTAGCACCATTGTTTTCGCGACCATTTTTTACATCACCTATCAACAGGGCTATCTGGTTTTAAAAAATCTTAGACGAATTATTTTCTTTAGCTTTTTCATTATCGCCTTTGGTCAAGAAATCGGGAAATTCATTGTTTTAAGATATTTAATGCTGCCTGCTAAGGTATTTCGAAATCCTTCGGACAGCATTATCTATTCTCTTATGATTTCATTTGGAGCTGTGACGGCAACTAATATTGGTATCCTTTTATTTTTCCCAAATTATGATTACAGCCTACTCATTTCAAATGTATTGGTAGGAATGGTTTATGCAGTACTAATGGGCTTCTTTGTGGGCATGGGTAAAATCAGGAATAACAGAATGATAGATTCATTATCTGGATTGTTTGGGGCTATTTTATTCCACGGAATATATGAATTTATCATCCAAACCAATGATCAACTTTTAATTTGGCCTTTCTTGATAGGTTCAGGTATTATTACCTTTCTATTAATTGTTAAAAGTATTCAGATATCCGACGAACTCTAAACTAGAATTTATCTAATTTCGCAGCTTGAAGTAGTTATCAACTTAGGAACAATATATCAAGAATGAAAAAGCCCATCAGAAAACTCCATTTTGACAGTGTTTTAGAGATTTTAAAAGAATACGATTTAGAGTCTACCTACGAAAAGGTGAACATTATTCCTAATCATGCAGATTTATACGAGGAAATATCTTCTTATATAGATACCGAAAGCTTTAGCAGAAGAGCTGTATTAGGTATTGATATTTATCGATATGGAATGTTCAAACATCTTGAACAAACCTTAATCCCCGCTTTGTTTAAAATTTTCTTTGAAAAAGCCATTAGGCTCTGCCTTGAATCCAATCAATATGTATTTCAAAATTATGACAAAAAAGCAATAGAAAAAGCTTTTATTAGTACTGGCGATGGTGGATTCTTAATTTTAGAAACACCTCTTCATGCAGTGCTATTTGCCATTAATTTTGAATTGGTGGTTCGCTCATATAATGCTTATCATTTGTTTCCAAAGTTGAGAAAAATAATTGGTAGTATAGAGTTAAGATATGCTATTACCCACGATACGCTATTCCATTTCGATGATAATTATTATGGAAGCGCTATTATCAATAATGCCAGAATCTTAAACAAAGACAACCTGAATAGATGTTTGATTGACGAAAGCACTTATACCTGGTTCCTCATTAACTGCGATGGAATTGAAAACCTTCAGGTATACACCATTCATGATATTGCTAATGTTTATGATTTCCAAGAATACGAACTCAAATGGATAGACAAGGGAGAAAACCTAATTATTCCTCCAAAGAAATCCAGATACGATGGAATCATCAATTCGGATATTTCTAAGATTGGCCAAATTCAGTCCAAAGAAATGTATTTAAATATCTACAACCTTCACATCCAGGTTAGCATGTACATTCGTTCAGATGCCTCTCAAGATAAAGAAAGACTAATTACTATTAGTTTGGGTAATCTGAATACCTCAGGAATATAATAGTTCCAGCGTTGAATGTATCATTAAAAATCTAAAGTAATCTGATTTTCATTTGATGTGGTTCCTGGTTTGGGAGTTGGTTTTTTCGCCTTTTTATAGTGCATAGGTTTTGGCTTATCCTTCCTCTCCTCCACTAAAACATGGTTCTCGTCCACCTCTATTTCTAATTCAATCTTCAGTTCAGTAGCTTCTTGTTTAGACTCCTCCTTTATGGTTTTCTTCATGGGAGGAGGATTCTGAAGTCTAGGTCGTTTTGCTCGTTTTTCAAGTGGCTTCTCTGCCGGCTTTTCCACAGGCTTCTCTTCTATTTTTTCGACTACATTTGGCTTAGCCTCAACAGCTGATTTTTCTATTGCCTTAGGTTTTTCCTCAATACTTGGCCGCTCTCTTAGTTTGGCCTTTGGGGTTTCTTCCTCCTCTACCTTTTCTTTTTGAACTTCTTCCTTAAGAACAGGAGCTTTTTCTTCAATTACAGGAATAGGTTTTCCTGAGTCCTCCTCAATGGTATCTCCTTTCGTATTTGATTCTACTGCTGTTTCCTCTACATTGTCATCTTCTGTATCATCATCTAGAGAAGGGTATTCATAAGCTAAGGGAGCAGCCCATTTTAAAGATTTTACTTTATCATTGGTCAAGCGTTTTCCCTTAGCTTTAAGGCTTTTTATGCCAATGAAATCATCCACATGAATTACTTCAACATTGGAATCTTTTCCTTTTCCGGTAGTCAACTCAAGTTGAGCTAAATAATCGAGGCTATACTCTAACATACGACCATTTTCATCACCAACAAAACAGACTTTCCTATCGGTTTCATCGAGATAAAAACGCTTCACATAGGGCAATTTAGTGGAAGGCTCCACATAAACCACAGTCATTACTTTTCTAGGATCATATTTTTCAATGTGAATCATTTGATCGTCAAAATGATTACTGATATCGAAATTATAAAGCTGATAATGCCCGTTTTTAAGGATGGTTAAAATCCTATCCTCCCCTTTGAAAGCACCAAGATAAAGGCCTCTATCTTCTGTATTTAAGCGTTTCACCGTCTCGTCATACCAAATATCAATAGCGCCTAAAGTACTCACTCCGTCTTCTTTTACTATGATTTTTTTGATATACTTCTTGGTGAGAATATTTCCTTTTGAACCTCTTCCCTTAATAGATAAATCTTTGAAATCGAAGTCGAGAACAGTTTTCTTGAGCTTGGGTTCTGCTCTTAAGTATATCTTAATCACTTCGGCTTCCCCATTCGGATTGGCTGTGAAATAAATCACTTTGGAATCTTTTTTACCCGTGGTAAGATCATACATCTTATCGCGAGTAATGGAAGTTACAGGGAAGCGTTTCACATAGTAATTCCCTCCTCTACCTTCCCGATAAACCATATTATAGGTCATACGGTCATCGCTCCTATTGAACACATCCACATGAATGATATTCTTACCCACAAAGGTTTTAGAACTCACCTTGGTGACCATGAAGTTACCATCTTGCATAAAGACGATAATATCATCTATATCGGAACAAACACCTACATATTCGTCTTTCTTTAGTGCAGTTCCTACGAAGCCATCCTCACGATTAACATATAGTTTAGTATTCGCAACAGCTACGGTTGCCGCATTAATGCTTTCGAAATTTCTAATTTCCGTTTTACGCTCTTTTCCTTTTCCGTATTTCTTCTTAATTAATTTATAATAGTCAATCGCATAATCAATTAAATTGGCTAAATGAAATTCTACTTTAGCTAATTCCTCATTCAAAGCAAAAATCTGCTCATCAGCCTTAAAGCTATTATACTTGGATATTCTCTTGATTTTAATCTCTGTTAACCTGATGATATCATCACGAGTCACCTCTCTAATAAAATCCTTTACAAAAGGTTTTAATCCTTCATCAATAGCAACAATAACCTCCTCAAAGGATTCACAAGTTTCAATATCACGATAGATTCTATTCTCAATGAAAATCTTCTCTAAAGATAGGTTATGCAGCTGCTCTAGTAGCTCCCCTTTCTTGATATCCAACTCCATTTTCAGAAGCTTCACCGTTTGCTCAACTGAGAATCGAAGCATTTCCTTAACCCCAAGAAACTGAGGTTTATCGTTCATGATGGTACAAGAGTTTGGTGAAATACTCACCTCACAATCCGTAAAAGCATATAAGGCATCTATGGTTTGATCTGGAGAAACACCAGGTGCCAAATGGAGCAATATTTCTACATCTTGAGCCGTATTGTCATCAATCTTTTTTATCTTAATCTTACCTTTATCATTGGCAGAGAGGATGCTATCGATTAGATTGGATGTGGTTTTGGAAAAAGGAATCTCAGTAATCTTAAGTAATTTGGCGGACTCCTGAACAATACGAGCTCTCACCCTTACTTTCCCTCCTCTTAAGCCATCTTTATACCTTTCTACATCTATCAAACCACCAGTCTGGAAGTCAGGAAAAAGTTCAAAACTTTTGTTTCTTAAAACAGAAATAGAAGCATCTATCAACTCAATAAAATTATGAGGCAATATCTTAGATGCCAAACCAACGGCAATACCTTCTACCCCATGTGCCAGCAATAATGGAAACTTAACGGGTAAAGCAACAGGCTCATCATTTCTACCATCATAGGACGATTTCCAGGTAGTTGTTTTGGGGTTGAACACCACCTCCAAAGCAAATTTTGACAAACGTGCTTCAATATAACGAGAAGCAGCGGCACGGTCACCTGTAAGGATATTCCCCCAGTTCCCCTGCATGTCTATTAATAAATCTTTCTGACCAATATGAACCAAAGCGTCACCAATACTGGCATCACCATGGGGGTGATACTTCATGGTATTTCCAATGATATTGGCTACTTTATTATAGCGGCCATCATCCATTTCTCGCATAGAATGTAATATTCTACGATGAACAGGCTTTAAGCCATCGTGAATATCGGGAACTGCACGCTCCAGAATCACATAGGAAGCATAGTCGAGAAACCAGTTCTCATACATGCCCGAAAGGTGCAATGCCTTTTGCATTTCACCCCGTTTTTTTTCCTCCTCACGTAAATCTTCGTCTGGCTCTAGATTCTCATCTAGAGGGTCAATATGTTCGTCGTCCATTCTTATTAATTTTATGCTTGTGCTCTAATTCATTTATTCCAAAAAATCTATTTCCAAAATCGTAATATCATAGTTTCCACAAAAATAAATATAATTGCGAAAAATAGAAACCATTTCCAAAGACTAAATCCCTGATCCATCTGAATCAATTGAGCAGTGATTTGTTTGGCTGAAGATTTTATCATCTGAAAATTGGGCCAATTGTTCTGGGCTATCTTATTGGAGAGCTCTTCTGGTGACCATATTCTAAAATCCGATTCTTTTCTATTATAGTTTACAGCAATTTCTTCGGTTGTGTTTTCCTGATACTGCACTTGAAAAATCCCATCATTGGGCCATTGCACATGAAGCAAAGTATATTCTTGGTAGCTTTTATGCTTCATCTCTGGAATCCACATTTGCTCGCCCTGTTTCAAATATACAACCGCATCTTGAGCTCTATCGTCATGGTTTATCTTTACCTCAACAGGAATTCCAGAGCCCAAAACCTCGTACATGGGTTTCTGATCTTTAGATTGCATCACCATTTGATATACTACAGGCACAAATAAAGCATGTTGTGGCAGCTGACTATACGAAGCCTGCAATGGGAAAGCCAATTGATATACTTTTCCTTTTCCCATTTCCGATTCACTAAGCAAAGTCTTACCACTTCTGGTTTGTAATAAGCTCAAGGTGGAGCTAGCTGACTGCAGATTAATGGGCCAATATTGATAAATCATGGGTAAATCTATCTTCTGATTTTTATCGCTTTGCGCCCATTCCTTTTGGAATACCCTTTCGAAGAAGGATAGCTCTTTATTGATTTCATTTAAACGTACTGAAGCACTATCCATTGATTGATAGCTGGGCAAATTGTTTATTCTTAACCAAGAATGATACTGATTTTTTTCTGAAGGAATAAATAAAACTTGAGTTCCAGATCTCACGTCGTCGGCAAGCTCTTTAGCCAAGCCACTTCCCATTTCTCCAATGCCATTTACTATGATTAAATCTTGCTGAGCGAGTAGATTATAATCAACAGAATTAGCGGTGAAATTAGTTAATTGGATGAGGGTATCCTCCTGAAAAAGCTGATTGAGATAGGCATTGGATTTTTCATTGGAAATCACTGCCACTTGAAATAAATCACGAACCTGAAAGCCAAAGAATAATCTATCATCATAAGTAATTGGATAATCTTCTATTGCTATTCTTCCTGTAAAATGGCCTTGTTCCTCGTTGGTGAAAGACAAATCAAAGACTCGACTTTCTCCTGCTTCTAAATCCACTGTTAAAACAGCCTTTTGCTGCGATTGAATAAATAATTTAAGCGGAATGCTATTCTGGTCCTCCTCTCCATTATTACTTAATAGAACATGTAAAACCGATACGGTTTGAGGAAGCTGAACAGGATGCTCGAACCAAACACTATCAACAGAAAGGTTATTAACGGGATTGTTTTGAAGCGGTAATAGTCGGACGAGCAGATTGGAATCTACCACCATGTTTTTATTGAAACTAGCATTTTTCTGGAAATCGGAAAGAAGATAGAAATAGGCTTTATTGGAAAGCAATTCATCTTGATTTCGAAGCATCTGCTCTCTTTGAAAAACCTCCTCTATATCTTGTTGCATATAAACCGGCTCCACTTCCATAATATGTTGAGCCATTTCCATTTTATTAAACCAACGGTGATGACGCGCATCCATTTCATTAGTGATCAAATGGAATTTATCGCTGTTCTCATAAGACTCTAAGATATTCAAAGCCATGTTTTGAGCTTCGTTGAGCAAACTTCCATTTTCCCCCATATGAGTCATACTAAAGGAATTGTCCAAATACAAACTCACCATCTGATGCTCTTGCTTCTCAATAGCTGCATTTTCTTTTGGAATAAAAGGACGTGCAAAGGCCAAAACCACAAAAACAATAGCTAACAACCTCATTAACAACACCATAAGATGTTTCAGCTGAGATTGTTTCTTGGTTTTTTTGTGGATACTTTTTAAAAGTGCCACATTACTAAAGTAAACTTTCTGATACTTTCGGAAATTAAAAAGGTGGACTAATATGGGAATAGCCACTGCAAATAATCCGTATAAAATATTTGGGTATAAAAACTCCATGTTTAAGTATCAAAATTTATGGAAAAGCACAAAAATAAGGCATTTCATTTAATTGAGAAATAAGGCTTTCGAAAAGATTTAAACACTTTTATCCGCGACACATTCCCATAATTATCACTGAAAAAACTAAGCTTTTTAAAACTAAGCTAACATTTATTATAGAAAGCTGTTTTATAGAATATTACAATAGATATAAAACCCAATAACAGCTTATCATTTCTCAATAGCCAGTAAATCTCCAGCCACATCTTCTCTTAACATTAACATATCGTATACTATTTTAAACCAAATAGCAATGCAAGGCCAAGCCTTAACGGAGTAGGGAACAATAAATTCACGACGAACAATGGGTGGAAAAGCATCTGTAAGTGCCAAAGAGGTGAGAATAATAGATGAAGCAAAAAGCGCAATATTCCATTTATTCTTAGGACTAGCCACAAACCAAATAGCAATTCCTGCCATGGCAATCACAAAAGTAGGCGATTCAGCTCTATGATTAAAAATAACCACCCATATCAATATGGAAGCTAGAGTAAGTAATCGGAATCTATAGAATTGATATTTCTTACAAAAGAGCATGGGAATTAGAAACACCACCACTCCTAAGACCTGAATAAACAAGTTATTGATAGGAACTGAAGAAATGAGCTTTAGCACGCTTAAAAACGAGAAATTGAGATAGGTTATTTTCTCTGCTCCTAAAAGATTCATCCAGCTTTCTACCAAAAATTGATATTTCTCCAAATTGATAAATGCCAAAGGCAGAATCAACCAAACCGCAAACCAGAAGAAGGAATATAATACCACTTTCCATTTCTTGGGATAAAGCAAAAAGATGGCAAAACCCACTAATCCAAACACCTTAATAAAGACAGAACTCACCATGAAAAAACTGGCCCAAAATTCTTTTCCTTTCTCCATTTTTCCGAAACTCAGAATCATCAAGGCCGCTAATAACGCGTTGGATTGCGCATTGAGCAAGGCAGTGATTAATTCAAGCAAGACTATCATCACCATCAGGCCTTTTGAGAAATTAGAAATCCGCGGTAAATAATAGAAGGAATAGACCAATAATAGCGCATTTAACAAACTCCAGAGCATCAACCCTATCCAATCGGGAAAATGGCTAAAAACCCCAAAAAAAACCGCAAAACTTGGAGAGTATTTAAAAAAATCAAAGTGTTCTGTAGGATGAATGACATAGAGATTTTTACCCTGGAAAAGATGATGATGAGAGTATTTAAATATCTCATAATTATTATAGTGAGAATATAGATTTTCATCTACACCAAAAGTCTTTTCACCTCTAAATAATAATGTAGACATCACTAGTATGGTTAGCATACTAATAAAGATGAAAATCGCTTTTCTATTGGATAAAAACCTTTGTAAATAAAGACGCACCATAATATTCAACAATTATGGTGCGAAATTATATATTTTAATCCTATTTATCTATTGGTATTTAAGAAGCTTCATTAACTAATCAACCACTTCACCAATAAGGGTAGCAGCAGTACAATCTAATACTTTCACCATGGCATAATCACCTGGTTTATAATCCTTTCTTGGAAATACTATCATCTTGTTCTGGCTATTTCTACCGGCTAACTGCTCGTCTGACTTCTTAGAAACTTTTTCTACTAAAACTTCGAAGGTTTTCCCAATATCTTGCTTATTAAGCATCAATGCTGATTTCTGCTGCTGCTCTATAATTTCTTGTAATCTTCTGCTTTTAACCTCCTCCGGAACATCATCATCAAATTTCTTTGCTGCAATGGTATCTGGACGCTCAGAATATTTAAACATAAAGGCATAATCGTAAGCGACCCATTCCATCAAACTCAAGGTTTCTTGATGATCCTCCTCTGTCTCGCTACAGAATCCTGCAATAATATCAGTTGACAATCCCACATCTGGAATATGTTTTTTAATGGTTTCAATGCGCTCCATATACCATTCTCGGGTATATTTTCTATGCATTTTTTTCAGTACTGCAGAACTCCCCGACTGAACTGGAAGGTGGATATAATTACAGATATTATGGTGTGCTGCAATAGTTTTAATTAAATCATCTGAAATATCTTTTGGGTGAGAAGTGGCAAATCGCACACGTAATAGTGGAGACACTTCTGATACCATTCTCAATAAATCGTGAAAACCCACCTTATCTTCTTCAGAATCCCATTTATAAGAATTCACATTTTGGCCTAATAAAGTCACCTCCTTATATCCTTTTGCAAATAATTCTTTTGCTTCTTTAATAATGGTGTGAGGGTCACGGCTACGTTCCTTCCCTCTGGTAAAAGGAACCACGCAATAGGTACACCAGTTTTGACAACCACGCATGATGCTAATAAAGGCAGAGATCCCATTATCACCATAACGAACAGGTTCTATTTCGGAATAGGTTTCTTCTTCGCTCAATAAAACATTAATGGCTTTTCGACCAGAATCCACGGTTTTAATCAAACCTGGTAATTCACGATAAGCATCAGGCCCCACAATCAAATCAACAAATTCTTGTTCTTCTATGAGTTTTTCCTTTAAACGCTCGGCCATACAACCCAAAATACCAACAGTGAGATTGGGATTACGCTTTTTCATCTTTTTAATTTCATGTAAACGCTTTCTTACTCTTTGCTCGGCATTATCACGAATAGAACAGGTATTGATAAAAATCACATCGGCATCTTCTGGACTATCGTTTTGTTCGTAGCCAATTCCTTTCATAATGGAACCCACAATTTCGCTGTCCGATACATTCATCTGGCAACCATAGGTTTCTATATATAGTTTTTTATTAATGGGTTTTAAGTCCATAAAGCTTTGTTTTTTAGTTATTTAAACAATTTTATTTCAATTCTAAAATGGATTACAAACCAGTGCATTGTCTACTTTAATCATCCGTATTTTATAGAACCTGAAAGAATTAACGATTGGGATAAACAAACATTTTTTTGTTAAATATTTCTAAATATATGAATATTAGATAGTTATACCATCCCAATGGGGCGCAAAAGTACATATTTTTTCTTTCAAAAGAAGAATAGATTTGGATAAATAAAATATTTATGTGTTACTTTGCGCGAAATTTCGAAGAAATAAAACCGTAAATAGCATTCATTCGCTGGTATTTTTCGTAAAACAGAACATCTAAAAAGGAGCAGTACAATATATGGCAAAGAATTTAGTAATTGTTGAGTCACCCGCCAAAGCCAAAACTATAGAGAAATTTTTAGGCAAAGATTTCATGGTAAAATCAAGTTTTGGTCATGTGATGGATCTGGCAAAGAAGGATTTTGGCGTAGATATTAAGAATGGGTTTATACCCAATTACGAAGTATCTGCAGATAAGAAGAAATTAGTCGCCGAATTAAAGAAAGATGCAAAGGCAGCCGATATGGTATGGCTTGCATCGGATGAGGATCGCGAAGGAGAAGCCATTGCTTGGCATCTATTCAATGCTCTTAATCTCAAAACAGAAAAAACACGCCGCATCGTTTTTCATGAGATTACAAAACCTGCAATATTAAATGCCATCGAAAATCCGAGAGATATCGATGTACACTTAGTAAATGCCCAGCAAGCACGCCGTGTTTTAGACCGCTTGGTTGGATACGAAATATCTCCTGTATTATGGAGAAAAGTAAAACCCTCTCTTTCTGCTGGTCGTGTACAGTCTGTTGCTGTTCGTCTCATCGTAGAAAAAGAAGAAGAAATTAAAGCATTCATACCTGTATCTGCCTACAGGGTAATCGCCAAATTCTTAATTGATGGTGTTGGAACCGTATTAGAAGCTGAACTTCCAAAAAGATTTGCAACCAAAGAAGAAGCTAGGGCATTTTTAGAAACTTGCATGGCCTCTACTTATAAGGTTGATGCAGTTGAGAAAAAGCCTGGAAAAAGATCACCAGCCCCTCCTTTTACTACTTCCACACTACAGCAAGAAGCCAGTAGAAAAATGGGATATGGTGTGAGCAAGACTATGGTAGTTGCTCAGCAGTTATATGAAGCAGGGTATATCACTTATATGAGAACTGACTCTGTGAACCTGAGCAAACTAGCGATTGCCAAAGCAAAAGAGGTGATCACCGAAAACTACGGTGTTGAATATAGCAAAACTAGAGTTTTCGCCACTAAAACCAAAGGTGCTCAAGAGGCTCACGAAGCCATAAGACCTACCTATTTAGAGAACAAAACCATAAAAGGAGATAGTAGTCAGCAAAAGCTATACGAACTCATTTGGAAGCGTACTATTGCTTCTCAAATGGCAGAGGCAAAACTTGAAAAGACTACTATTAATATAGAGATTTCTAAGTCACCCGAGAAAATGAGAGCTCAAGGTGAAGTGATCACTTTCGAAGGTTTCTTGAAAGTATATATGGAATCGAAAGATGACGATAACGACAGCAGCGAAACAAAAGGAATGCTTCCTCCATTGAAAGATGGACAGCCTTTGGATTTGGATTGCATGATGGCCACTGAAAAATACACCAAACATGCTCCACGATATTCTGAAGCCAGCTTAGTAAAGAAACTAGAGGAACAGGGTATTGGTCGTCCATCAACTTACGCCCCAACCATTAGCACGGTTCAAAAAAGAGGATACGTTATTAAAGAAGACAGAGATGGATTAAGTCGAAATATTAATGAGCTTCGCCTAAGTGGCAATGAAATCACTGAAGCTATTCACGCTGAAGTATATAACGCTGTCAAAAACAAACTATTACCAACAGACATTGGTACTTTAGTTAATAAATTCCTCTCTGAACATTTCAAGGACATTCTTGATTATCAGTTTACTGCCAAGGTAGAGAAAGAATTTGATTCTATTGCCGAAGGTAAGACCCAGTGGAATAAAATGATTAGCGATTTCTACCAGCCATTCAAAACTCAGGTAGACCACACCATTGAAAATGCGGAGCGCGAAAAAGGAGAGAGACTTTTAGGGATTGATCCTAAGTCTGAAAAGAATGTTTATGCTCGCATTGGTAGATTTGGCCCTATGGTTCAGATTGGCGAAGCTGAGGATGAAGAAAAACCACGCTTTGCAAGTTTGAAAAAAGGACAAAGCATTACAGAAATCAATTTAGAGGAGGCTTTAGAACTGTTCAAATTCCCTATAAAAGTGGGAGAAATTGATGGTAAAGTAGTGAATGTAGCCATCGGACGTTTTGGTCCTTATGTGAGTCATAATAAAGTATTTGCCTCTATCCCTAAAGGTGAAGATCCTGCTGATGTTGATTTTGACAGAGCGGTAGAACTACTTGAAGAAAAGAAACAAAAAGATATAGAGAAATTCATTAAAGGATTTGATGAAGAGCCAGAATTAACCATTCTAAAAGGACGTTGGGGCCCTTATATTAAATTCAAAAAAGGCAACTATAAAATTGCTAAACCAACAGGTATTAAAGACAAAGATAAACTTGCTGAAGCCTATTTGGAAAAAGCAAAAGCCATTACTTTGGAAGAATGCCAGAAGTTGATCAAAGAACAAGACAAGACCAAGAAGAAGAGATAATCAATCTTTGGTCATGCTAAAAAACGTCAAAAACAGCGAAAGCTCAGTCTTTGACGTTTTTTTTATATTTGCAAACCTATAATTGAATAAAAGATATGCTCCAAAAAATCAGCAGATTTAGTCGTGACATCAGTTTTAAACCCGCTTTTTCACTTATTATTCCATCGTGGAATAACTTGCCTTACCTAAAGCTTTGTGTAAAAAGCATACGTAGAAATAGCGATTTGAAACATCAGATTATTATCATCCTCAACGAAGCCAATGACGGAAGTTTGGAATGGGTGAAAGAACAATCTGATTTGGACTATGTTTATGCTCAGGAGAATATTGGAATTTGTTATGGCCTCAATAGTACTCGTCAACTCCTTAAATCGGAATATATTCTTTATGCCAACGACGATATGTACCTCCTTCCCCATTGGGATCAATATTTAATGGATGAGGTTAAAAATATAGGACATGCTGAATTTATGCTATCCTCCACTATGATAGAACCTTTCGAGACTAGAAACAAATCGGTGATTGTAGCACCCTTTGGGGAGCGTTTGGAAGATTTTCGAGAGGAAGAGCTCCTTGCCAATTTCGAAGCCCTAGAGAAAACCGACTGGAAAGGCAGCACATGGCCTCCAAACCTCATGCATCGCGACATGTGGGATTTGGTTGGCGGCATGAGCCCCGAGTTTCATCCGGGCATGTATTCTGATCCCGATTTAAGCAAGAAATTCTGGGATGCAGGTGTAAGAGAGTTTAAAGGAGTGGCCAAAAGCCGTGTTTATCATTTTGGTAGCAAATCCACCGGAAGGGTAAAGAAAAACAAAGGCGCCCATACTTTCCTTATGAAATGGGGAATGACCTCGGGTAGCTTCACCAAGTACTTTCTAGAGCGTGGAGAAGATTATACAGGAAAGACTGCTACTCCGGGTATGAGCTCCTCAAAGAAGTTTTTGAATAAGCTGAAGGGATTGAAGAGTCTGATGGGAAGTTAAGAGGTGACTGTTTGCTTTTAGCTTTTTGCCATTGGACTTTGGCTGGCTTTGTAATTGATTTCACAGCATTGATAAGCAAAAACTCGAAGAGTTGTGCTACTAGTATTTTGGAATATTTGACCTAACTTAACTCTCCAGAATTGCCGTTTCAAAGCCCTCCTCTAAAGGATATTCTTTAAATGAAAATACGATTTAAAAGAATAGGGCAATTATTCAATCCAAACAATTCATCGACAAACTACACACTCAATAAACTCCACTTTAACATTCGTGAAATAGAACCATTTTACATTTAAAGAATCATTCGTGCATTCGTGGCCAATAAAATCAGTCTAGAAATTAAACACAGCACACTATCTTGTTTATCCCTACATTCGCCGAATATAAATGAGGAAATCATTCTTGTTTGTCAATTTTAAATTTAACATACATGAATGAGTCTTTAAATATATGCTTGCCTTGTGGAATCTGTTGCAACGGAACCATGATTGGCTTTGTTCAGCTCGAGGCAGAAGAGCTTTCTGTAATGAGAGGATTAATGGATATCACAGAAACCAATGGTGAAGGTTTTTTTCTCGAACCCTGCAAGAAGCTCAGTGCTGATGGCTGCACCATCTATTCCCAAAGACCAAAACATTGTGATAATTTCAATTGCAAGCTTCTGAAATCACTCCAACAAAAGGAAATAGATTTTGATTCAGCCATAGAAGTCATCAATGTGGTGAAACAAAAAAGGCTCAGCATAGAAAAGCAGTTAACTGGTCTAGATTTTGAATTACAATACCCTTCTTTTCACTTCAAGATACTTGAATTAAAGAAATTGATGAGGAAAAACAAGTCAGAATCCTCCTTCAGACAAAAACACCCCCAATTAATATCCGAAATTGAGGAACTCGATAAATTACTGTCCGAATACTTTGGAGTCTCCTTATTCTAAAAGCATTTCTGGACAAAATATTCTTTATATTTCAAATCAATAGCATTCTAATCATTATTAAAGATTCCTCGTTAGGCATCGGAACGACGGCTTTTTTTTAGAAAAACCGAAGGCATAATGGATAGTATTGATTTCAATCAAGCAACATGCCTACACTCCCATTTAACCTACCTGAGCAATCCATGTTAATCAGCGCAAATCTGCGGACAAAACAAAAGATTTCGACTGCCTAAAAAACCACAAAAAAGAATTTTAAAAGTAATTCATAAATTATATACTTTTGCACCCTTTTTGAAATGATATTAATCCAAAGCCCAAAAGCATTGCTGGGCATTTTAGTGAAGTGAGATATGAAGAGAGTGAATGAGTATAAGAAATTATTTAAAGTTGAAGGCAAATTAGACTTAAAGACCTTGAAAACAACTTATAGAAACCTGGTTAAAGAATGGCATCCTGACAAATTCCGATCTGATGATGAGAAGGCAGCAGAGGCCGAGGAAAAAAGCCGTCAGATTATTGATGCTTACCACTTTTTAGTGAGTATTGCACCAGAAACCCACGAGCTTAATAAAGCAGAGTACGAAGAAACCATCTCAAAAGGTGGCATTACAGATATTCATCATAAAGGCTTATTGCTTGAGATTTCGTTTGTAGACGGCACTACTTTCGAATGTTTTGGAGTACCAAGAAGCGTCTATATCAAATTGGTGAATTCAGATAAACAAGTACGTTTTGCCAAAAGAAACATTTTCGGTCCCTTTTTATACCGCAAATCGAAAAGAGCTTTAGCAGCTTAATTCTACCAAATATTTATCATAAGAATGGCGAAGATATTTAGAGGTCTTCGTCATTTTTGTGTTAGTACTCCCCATCATTATACACAGCCAAATAAATAAAAAACAATTTAACGATATGTTATCAAAAACTATTCGTTAAATTTGGACTTTTATTGGAAAACTTCCATTTGATAGGAACTAATAATCAAACAGTCTTAAGCTTAATCAAAAAGAAAGCATATATGCCAGGTTCAGATAATACCAAGAAGTTATGGATTGAGAAAGGATATGAGCATTTTGCGCTTTTTGGACCAGAAAACCTAAGCATCAACAAAATAAGCAAAGAGATAGAATCCTCACGCGCTTGCTTTTACCATTACTTTGGAGATATTGACATCTTTATGGAAGAACTCCTAAATCTACACATACAAATCACCCAAGAATTCGACCTTATTGGTAAAAGAGAATGCAAAAAACTCCTCCCCGATTTATATCTATTATTAGAAAAACACCCCATTCCCCTTAAATTCTGTAGGCAATTATTCATCAATAGAAGCAATTCGCTTTATAATACTTCTTTCAATAAAGCATATAGGGACTCCTCTAATACATTTGCACTTCAGCTATTTACTCAACAATATGGACTAAAGAATAATGCAGAGACATTTAACCTCTGGGCTACTGTAGGCGACTCTTGGTATTCCAGATTAGACATCAATGATTTATCAGCAAAAAAAATGCAAGAAATTGCTGAAGAAGTTTTAAATTCTGTTTTCAAATTTGTTTCTTCTGAATTATATTCCTCTTCACAAGCAAGCACTTAAAGAATTCACTCATTAAATAGTCCCCACTCTGTCACTCTCCCATTAACCCATTCCCCCATTCTCTCATACCCTCCTCCACCCTGTCACACAGGCCCCAAGTCTCACTTTCTTCATCTCGATATAAAAAACAATTCTCTCAGTATCACACAGCTTGGAACTTTAAACCTTAAACTTTGAATTTAAAAAACTCCCAGTCTTCTCCTCTCTTCTCAATATTTTACAATTCCCCAAGTTTCCTACAAAACATATTTCCACGCAAAGAAAACGCAAAGAAAAATCGCTAAGCTCGCAAAAGAGGATGGAACTCGGATAACACTGATTTGACGGATTTCCGCTGATTACATTTTATAATAAGACAGGATTGCGTGTATTAGTATGTTCGCCAGCTCTCCAGCTCTCCTCCTCAATCTTTTACCATTCCTTACCATCCTTTACTATTCCTTACCATCCTTTACCATCTTTTACCATCCCTTCCAAGTCCCACCAAGTCTCACTTTCGCCAGTTCGCCAGTTCGCCCCATCCCCAGCTCGTTCTTCCTTCATGTCAATTTAAAAACAAATCTCTCAGTATCACACAACTTTGAACTTTAAACCTTAAACTTTGAATTTAAAAAACTCCCAGTCTCCTCCTCTCTTCTCAATATTTTACAATTCCCCAAGTTTCCTACAAAACGTTTTTCCACGCAAAGAAAACGCAAAGAAAAATCGCTAAGCTCGCAAAAGAGGATGGAACTCGGATAACACTGATTTGACGGATTTCCGCTGATTATATTTTATAATAAGACAGGATTGCGTGTATTAGTATGTTCGCCAGCTCCCCAGCTCGTTCTTTCTTCATCTCGATATAAAAAACGATTCTCTCAGTATCACACAACTTTGAACCTTGAGCCTAGAACCTTGAAAAACCCCAAATCTCCACGTCCCCCATCCGCCCCCTATACAAGCCTGTCTAACTTCTGATTACTCAATAGTGTAAATTTGCCGCAAACCAAAAAAAGCATCATGAAATTTAAAAAGACTATTCTCAATTTTACCATCTTCCTATTCATTTTTAGCATACTATTTAGCTCATGTGAAAAGAAGATGACACCAGGTGAAGCAAAAGAAATCGCCAAGGAAGCCTATGTTTATGGTTTTCCAATGGTAGTTAACTACAAAACAATGTACAATTACACATTGAATGAAAAGTCACCTGAGTATAAAGCTGCATTCAACGAAAAAAGTTGTGAGGCACGCGTTTTTACTCCCGAAGACAAGGCT
This sequence comes from Lentimicrobium sp. S6, assembly GCF_013166635.1. Classification (NCBI taxonomy): domain Bacteria; kingdom Pseudomonadati; phylum Bacteroidota; class Bacteroidia; order Bacteroidales; family Lentimicrobiaceae; genus Lentimicrobium; species Lentimicrobium sp. S6. The sequence continues at coordinate 153,906 of NZ_JABKBZ010000002.1, forward strand.
ATTGTCACTCCAAACTCTGATACTCCATATTGTATGTTTTGGCTTGATATAAGAAGTGAGCCCATCGTATTATCGGTTCCTGAAATGGAAGATGACCGCTATTATAGTTTTCAATTAATTGATTTATACACCCATAATTTTGCCTATTTAGGCACCTTGTCAACGGGTAATAAAGCAGGAAAATACATAGTTGCCAAAGAGGGCTGGAAAGGCGAGAAGCCCAATGGAATTACAGATATACTTTATAGTGAAACAGATTTGTTTTTTGTAGTGGTACGTACACAATTAATAGATGCTAACGATCTTCCAAATGTAAAAGCCATTCAAGAAAAATACCAAATTCAAGAATTAAGTAGCTTTTTGGGTGAAGAGCCTGTGAAAGCAGCAAAAATAGACAATAGCTTAGCATGGAATGATGGCGATGAATTTACTGTTGCATCTCTCAACTATATGAATTTTATGCTAAATCTAACAAAACCAGTTGCATCTGAAGTTGAGTTGAGAAATAAATTTGCAAAACTTGGACTTGGTACCGAAAAAGGTTTTGATATCAACAGTTTTGATGAAGAAACTCAAAAAGCAATTGAAGAAGGGATGCAAGCAGGCCTTAAAAAAATGACTGATTTTGCTACTGAAGTAACAACAACAGATCCTATGGCAAGCACTAAAATTTTTGGAACACGCGATTTCCTCACAAAAAGTGCCAAGGGAAATTACAACTTAGATAACTTTTATGTACTGCGTGCTATCGCTGCCCAACATGGTCTTTATGGGAATTCTGCTCAAGAAGCAATTTACCCTACCTATTTAATGGAAGCGGCAGGTGTTCCCTATGACGCGGCTAAATTTAATTATACCCTTACTTTCAAAAAAGATGAATTACCACCAGTAAACGCTTTTTGGTCATTTAGTATATACGATGGTATCACCCAATTATTTATTCATAATGAATTAGATAGGTATTTGTTGAACTCAAACATGTTGGAAGACTTTGTTTATAATGAGGATGGTTCGTTGACATTTTACATGCAAAAAGATGCTCCAGAGGATGCACTGAAAGCGAATTGGCTACCTGCTCCTAATGGACCTTTCTACTGTACCATGAGGCTGTATGGACCCAAAGAAGAAGCTGTAAACGGAGAGTGGATAAATCCTCCATTGCTAAAATTAGTTAAATAGAAGTGTTCAGTTACAACTGATATTTAATCTATTTATAATATTCTGTGCATTAGTTTCTTTGTTTTCCCCAAGCCTAAAGTATACTGGGCAAAAGCAGTAAGACAAGGAAGCAAAAAAACATAATACTCAGCAAATTTATCTTGGCAATCCTTCAATCTCATTGATTATCTATAACTTAATAATAGTACACGTAAATAGTTGAATAGCTTATAAATTAAAAATAAAGTCAAATAATAAAGGAGAAAAATGATGATGATCAATAAAAATAAAAACAATCGCATGGCAGCTTTGCTAGTTAGCCTGTTCTTTATTCTTAACCTATCAGCCCAGACAGATGAAGCTGTTATTGTAAACGTAGACAATTTTGCGCGTGCCGAAACAGCTTTTCAATTCGATCGCGTGCTCACATTGGTTGAGGGTGGCGAAGTCAATAAATTCATTCACCTACGTCAGCCCACCCCCTTAGATCAACAAAATGTTATTCGAATGAATAGAGATACCTACTACAGTGCTGCCATTGTAGATATTAGTAAGGGAGCTACTCTTACGATTCCAGAAACAGAGGGTAGATATGTGTCTGCTATGATCATCAATGAAGACCATTATAATAATAAGGTATATCACAAACCAGGCACTTATAAACTGACTATGAAAGAGTTCGGCACTTCTTATGTGAGTGTTAACTTACGCATCTTAGTTGATAATTTAGACCCAGAGGATGTAAAAAAGGTATGGGCTATTCAGGATGGAGTAGGCATAGAAGCAAAATCTGCCAGACCTTATACGCACCCGAATTACGATAAGGTAAGTTATGAAGCTACCTATAAGCCCTTGATTGAACTGAGCAGAGGTATGCCAGAAACCAGCAGGATGTTCGGAAAAGAAGAAGATCTTGATAAAGTGCGCCATTTGCTTGGTACAGCATTTGGCTGGGGTGGTTTACCCGAGTATGAGGCATTCTATCTAACCATCGAACCGAATCTTCCCGTTGAAGCCTATGAAATTACCGTAAAGGATGTTCCCGTAGACGCATTTTGGTCTATAAGTGTATACAACAGGGATGGTTATTTTCAGGAAAATGAATACGATTCCTATAGCATCAATAATATTACTGGTACTCCTAATGAGGATGGTTCTTTTACCGTCCATTTTGGCGGTGATCCCAAAAGTTCAAATTATTTGCACATTACTGAGGGTTGGAATTATACGGTACGCTTGTATCAACCTCGTAAGGAAATTATTGAAGGAGAATGGGTTTTTCCAGATGTAAAACCAGTAGAAAAATAAAATATTACACTTTATATGTGAATATCAAGGACCTGAAAAGTTGAACCCCAAGGGGGTGAATCTTCCAATAATTAAGTTGCATTAACACCAATAAATTAATTAGCAAGAATAATAACTAGGCCGTTCATACTTTCAGAGGTACTTCTTGAACAGGCCGATATAATCCTAGAGAGAGGAAAACAATTTGGCATTAGTCGAAATGTGTGTTATGTGCATTGGCATAGCGATGTGGTTTACGGAAGAATGATGGGTACTGCAACAGTGGCTGTATTGCACTACAATAGTGATTTTATAATTGATTTAGAGGCTGCCAAAGCAGAAATACGTAAACTAAATAATCCACTACCGACTGGAGGTTCATAAGCTTGTTTTAGGAATGGAATTCCTTCTAATAATTACCAAATACAATGGAAGGCAAATGACAGAAGCCCGAAGTAGATTTACTTCTAGCTTCGGAATCCTAGCTTTCAACCAAAAAATTTGCAGAAACAGAAACACTAAAGTGGAATTTTTAAAAAAGAATGAGACAAATAAATTACAAATTATTAATCCAAAACCATATGAAAAAATTACTATTATTATCGCTATCAATCATACTTGGGATTTTCTCCGTAAACGCTCAGGAATCTCTCGAGCATATAGAGCATGATAGTACGCTACAAGAGTTAGGTAACGAAAGTATGGAAGATCTATCATCTGCTGCAGCAAACCCATTAGCTAATTTAATGAGTTTTCCATTTCAGAATAACCTGAACATGAATTATGGCGAACACAATCGTAATACAAACATATTAAACATTCAACCGGTAGTTCCTCTTTTCGGTGGTAAACTAATCACTAGGACAATATTCCCTATTGTTCGAATACCAGATTTTAGCAACGAAAGTGGAAAACTTTCTTCGGGTCTGGCTGATATTGTATTTACAGCATTTTATGTTCCGGAAAGCAAAGGAGTAATGGTGGGTTTTGGACCCGTTATTGAATTACCAACCGGTGGCAGTATTCGAGGCAGTCAAAAATGGAGTGCAGGCCCATCATTTGTGGCTTTGATTACCCCAGGAGATTGGACCATCGGTGCCTTAATAAACAATGCCTGGTCGTTTGCAGGCAACTCAGATAGAGATGATGTGAACCATATGTTGATCAATATATTTGCTGTTCGTCAATTAGGTAAAGGTTGGTATGTGAACAGCGCACCCATCATCACAGCTGACTGGACTGCGGATACCGAAGACCAATGGATTGTGCCACTAGGTGGTGGAGGCGGGAAAATGGTCATGCTTGGAGGAAAACTCCCCTTAAACCTTCAATCACAACTATATTATAATGTAGTACGCCCCGATTTTGGTCCAGAATGGCAATGGAGAGTACAAGCTCAATTCCTTCTTCCGATGAATATGTTTAGCAAAAAATAGCGTTTGTGGTAATAGAAAATTAAGCTGAAAGAAATAAACTATTAGGGCTTGAAGTTGGAAGCCCATATTTAATGATTTTAAACACCTAAAATCCAAACAAATACCCACGGCTTTTAAGCCGTGGGTATATATTCCTCCAAAGTTTTTAAGTCGGCCAGAGTATGCTATTAAAAACTTATATCCCCTGCCACTTTCTACTCTGATTTTCATTATTAAGCTCCTCAAATACATCTCTCAAACTAATCTTTACTAAGAGAATCTACTACCTTTATGAGAATATTCTACTTATACATACTTTATGTAATGATATATTTTCTACATTTGGGGGAATTATTAACCTCAATCGATTCATGATGAAGTATTTTGAAGAAACATTTGAGTTTGAAGAAGACAAACCTTTAAACTTTGATATTGACACACCCTTAAATCAGAGCATGGGTTTTGCACAGATTACGCCAACAGAAACTCCAGGAGAAGTTCTTGGCATTAAGGTAAGAATAGGGAATGAACCTATAGTAAAAGACCTCAAAAAACTCTATTTTTACGCTAACAAAGCTATTCCTGCCGATTTACAAGTTCTATTTGAAAACAAAGACATCTACCTCATCATGCATACCATTAGTGCCATCCGCCTTTCGGGTTCTGCTAAAGTAGATGAGTTACAATACCATGCAGAATTTGTAGAGAAGGGACCACAAACCATCGACCTTTTACCCAATACCTCATTTAAGGAAGTCATTAAGGTGGATTTAGGAATTAAGGGTGCCATTTCTGGAGGAGGGAATTTTTCATCTACTCTTCCTGCTGAATTATCACAATCTCTCTTGCCGCAAATCATCACTTTTGGTGCAGATATGAAAATCCAGCTTTCCTCCAATGCCAATTTCGTGGGCAAGTTTAGCTATAGCCTGAAATTCCCCATCATTCAATCTGCAGGGATAGCTTCTAATTTCTGCACTTGGGTTTTAAACCCAGATGACAAGCCGCTTTTAGGCGATCAATGCCTTATTCAAACCATAGCAGTTCCCAAAGGAACCAAAAACATTACTTATAAAACCACCGGAGTTTGTAAGGCAGATAGAGGTTTATTTTGGAAACAGCAAACTATGCAGACTGAGGAGTATTTGATTGGGCTTGGGTTGGGGTAGGATTGGGGTAGGATTGTAATAATCAGAAAACTAGATTAAACAAAGGTGAAAAACCTAATATCATACAAATTGCATTTATTTTACAGCATTTTTAATTTCGCATTACTTAAAAAGAAACATGAAAAATACAATAAGACTAAAAACGATAATAAGTAAACAAATTCCAAAAAGCAAATCAATTTTATTCGACTTTTTTATAACATTTGCACGATTAGAATGCGCATTAAAAAACACTGAAAGGTTCTTAAAACCAAATAAAGCAGAGGTTAATTGGGATGAATATGCGAAATTTTTATCTGGCCCATTTAAAGTTGAAAATTCAGATGAAATAAAAAATGCAGTGAACTTTATCCTAAATGCTCCCCCTAGAAAACAAGCTAACAACGAAGGCTATTTAGTATGGGAAGAAGGGATAGTTGACAATAATGCTTCTTTGACTTATAAACTTTCTATTTATATCCGTAGAATTAGGAATAATGTTTTACATGGTGGTAAATTCAATGGAGATTACAATCCTGAAAGTAGAAATTATAAATTGATTAATTATTCGCTTATTATTTTAAATAATTGGCTGGAACTTGATAAGGAAGTTAATACAAATTTTTTATCAGATATAAATCTATAAATAGTATGTCAGATAAAGAAAACATTGAGAGTTATATAAAAAATCGCTTAGAACAATATCAAAACTGGTATGACTCAAAAGCGGTAACGATGAAGAAGCTATACTTAAGTGGAAAGATTATTTCTTCTATATGCGCAGTCCTTATTCCTATAATTTCTAATATCCCATTATCAATTACACTAAAGAATTCTGAATATGATGTTTCTAATGTATTAGTTACTATTCTTGGTGTAATTGTAGCTGCAATTATTGCTCTGGAAGGAGTTTTACATTATAGAGAACAATGGAAAAACTACCGAACTACAGAACAGTATTTACAAACTCAAAAAAACCTTTTCAAACATTCTGTAGGAGATTACGAAAATTTAGAAAAGGATCATGCCTTTAAGCTTTTGGTAAGTAGGGTAGAAAAAGCAATTGAAGAAGAAAATGCAATTACTCTAAATGTATTGACAAAAAATGAGAAAGATAAATAGCTATTACAATTAAAGAAATTAGATATGAGCGGAATACACATCAAACAAATAGGTAAAAAAATAAGAGAGTTATTCGAAAACCACATTGACCATACAGATATTGGAATAAATGATAATGATAGGGATAATAAGATTTTAACAAGATGTTTAGCTGCATATGGAATCTACAAAAACTCAGACTGTTCTGTTGAAGACGCTGCTGATTCAGTAGTTGATGGTGGAGATGATAATGGAATTGACGCAATATATTATAGTCCACTCAACAAAAAGATGATAATACTGCAATCAAAATGGAGTAATACTGGGATAGGAGAGCCTGACAGTGCGGGAGTATCAAAATTTTGCACAGGTATAAAAGACCTTTTTAATACTGATTTTGAAAGGTTTAACGAAAAGATTAAGCGTAAAACAATTCAAATAAAAAAAGCATTAGAGGAATACGACACAAAGTATGAGATTTTATTTATTGATACACATACAGCACAAAATTTAGCAATACATTCCACAAGGCACATAGAAGACATTCTCAAGGAAATGAATGATACTGGAGATGACAGTCAGGATCAAATTGTTAGTTTCAAAAGGTTGCACCAAGGAAAGGTTTTTAGCTCATTGGCCAAAAGTTCGGGAAACGACCCTATAGATCTTGAAATAGGATTAACACAATGGGGGATGGTTTCTGAACCGCATAAAGCTTTTTATGGAATGATATCGGGAGAAGAGATTGCATCATGGTGGGACAATTATGAGACTAGGTTATTTGAGAAAAATATCCGACAAGTACTTGGAACAACAGAGGTTAATGAAGAGATTGAAAAAACACTTAATGATTACCCTGACCTATTCTGGTATTTCAACAATGGTATAACTATCATATGTGATACTGTGACTAAATCCAAACTTGGAGGCTCGACAAGAGATTTAGGCTCGTTCATGCTGAAAAATATTGCAGTGGTAAATGGCGCTCAAACAGTCAGTACTATTGGTAAATACTTATCAAAGCAGATTGAAAATAATCTTGAGAATGTAAAAGTTCATTTAAGAATTATCTCTCTAAATGAAACACCTGAAAGGTTCGGTGAAGATGTAACTAAAACAAATAATCGACAAAATAGAATTGAAAATAGGGACTTTGTATCACAAGATCCAGAACAATTGAGAATTAAAACAGAATTAACTATTGAGGGTATTGATTATTCTATAATGAGATCTGAATCATTTAGAACTTCTGATAACTCATTTGATTTAAATGAAGCAACAGTTTCTTTGGCATGTGCTAAAAACAAAACTTCATTAGTTGTCCAAGTCAAAAGAGGTATCGGTAAGTATTATGAAAATTTAGAAAAAGGGATTTACAAGGAAATTTTTAATGGAGCAATCCAGGGAATCTATGTTTTTAATTGTGTCAAAGTAAATCGGATAATTGAGGGGATTCTTTATAATCAAACAAGACTGCTTCCCAAACGAAGTGGCCGCAAATACGGAATGTTAGTCCATGGCAATAGAATAATATCACAGTTATCCTTTGGTGATTTAGATATCTCACAAGAGTTAAATAGCATTGATTTTGAACCTGACACAAACCGTATAGAACAAATCGTTCTTAACAACATCACGAAAGTTGAAGATATACTAATTGAGAACTATTCTGAGAATATTTTAGGCACTCTATTTAAGAACTCATCTAAGTGTAATCATATTGTAGAATTAATAAAAAACGCAAACGGATAAGAAGTTTTTTTTTTTCGAATATAAGTTCAGCCAAATGAGTTAGAATCTTCTATTGTAGTAAAACTCAATCAAACTAACAGCATTCCTAATCCTACTAATAGCAGGAGTCTATTTTTTCATTGAGTTCTCAGACTTTATGAAAATGGACAAATGCTTAGGTGCTGGTGGTTCTTGGAATGAGGATAGCAAAGAATGCATTAAATGCGAAAGTGATTTTATGCAATTGAAGAATGCTGAGAAATATTCTGTAAGTGCCTATTATGATATTGTAAATCAAACCTCAAGCATATTAGATTCTGTACAAATTGTTCCTCATGGATATAAAAGTGAGAATTTTATTGAGATTCCAGCGCAGTCGACTAGGATTTTTATTGCTGATATGTCATCAACAAAAAGGAGCGATGGCCATTATCATTTAAGCTTTTTGAGAGGCAAAGGACAAATGGAAAATATTGAATTTGGCTATTATACTAATGGATATCTACTGGAGAAAAAGAATAAAATCATCATAGAAGTGGACTCTATTTTCATTCATCCAGAGCATGGTGATTATTAAAACCCTCAATGTAGCATTACAGACTTCCAAACACAACAGCATCCTCAGGACAAACCACTTTACAATTGCCACAATGTAAACAATGCTCTTGTATGATTTTATAGGGAGCACTTTCTATAATACAGGGAGGAGGGCATACTTCTAGGCATCGGCCACAATTGGTACAATCGTCTGTGATATAATAGCCATAGTTTGTTTGGGCTTGTCCGCCTATGCTAAAGCTTCCCCTAGTGAGTGGTTGAGTTGACAAGTCAAAGAAGTCGCCTTGGCCTTTATACAAACAGAATACCTCCAAGGCTTTTCTGCTCTCTGGGCTAGGGTAAATATCAGCCATATATGGGTTTTGCTCAAATATCTCTTCCAGCTTCTCCTCTCCTATGGAACGTACCGCACCCGAAAGGGAGATGGCTTTCTTATTCATAGTGCCCTCCCCTGAGGTCATCCCACTTAAGGAAACATAAGCCTTATTCATCAGCTGCTGATAAAACACCTTACCCTTGGCAGTGAGGAAATAAATTCCATTATCGTCGTAGAGCATCATATCGATAACCCGCGTACTGGGTAATCCATTCTCATCCACCGTGGCCACCACCACCGAATGAATTTCTTCTACCAATACTTTTAAATATAATTTATTGTCTTTTTCCATGTTTTGTAGTGTTTAATTCTATTTACATTTTATGTGGTATTCAATTATTTACAACTAGTTTATTGCATATGATTTACCTGAACATGCTCGCCATAATTAAGCGCCCATACTTTATTAGGCTTTTTTCTTGATTTATAAGTAAAAAAACAAACAGGATACCCCTTTTCTTAAGGCTGTTTTGAGGTTTTAAATAAAAAACCAAAACTAAATAAATCCATAAAGCCCTCCGTTATATGAACGAAGGGCATCAAAAATCAAAATACAATTCTTTATTCCTTAGAAATTGAATTTCCCATTGGTATTTTGAGCTTCCTCCTCAGGAATGATTTTCTCAATGGTATCCCAGTGCTCCACTACTTTGCCATCCTCAATTCTAAAGATATCGTAGAAAGCTACTTTTTCGTTCATGAAAATACCTTCAGACACTGATAAAACGAAATTACCTTGTCCTAGAATGATATGATTTTGCTCGTAGACCATGGGCATTCCTGCCTCTGCTAAAGCTGCTAATGCTTCTCCTAATCCTACCAAACCGTCACCTACACCAGGGTTGTGCTGGTCGTATTGTGTGGTGGAAATATAATCGGTAATCGCATCAGGATTAGCTCCCAAGAAAATATCATTGATTAAATGGCTCACTAAAGTTTTATTGGCTTCGGTTTTATCCACATCAGTAATTTCTGTTGGTCCATCGATTTGTGTGCGGCCAGAAACTGTTTCTGTGGCAATTTCTTGTAAGTTATCCCAATGTTCTACTATCAAGCCATCCTCAAAACGGAAAATATCGATTCCGATTTTTGGGCCAAAGAAATTATATTCGGTATGGGCAATCACATAATCGCCATCTTCCCAAACTCTGATAGTATTTGCTCTGGCACTACCTTCGGGTAATTGTTGCAATACTGCTCCAAAACCAGCCAAACCATCAGCCACATTCTGATTGTGTTGGATATACTTATTGGGATTGATATAAGCGATAGGCTCTGTGGCTTCCGTTTCAATACTCTTGAGTAGTTCTACTACTTTGTCTTTATTTGTTTTCATGTCATTATTGTTTTGTACTTCATTATCATCTTTTGCACATGCAGTCATTGTAATCCCGAAAAGGAGGATAAAAATTAAATTTTTCATTGTCTTTTTGTTTTTAAATTTCATGATGCAAAGATGCGGTGCAGAGGAGGGCCAAGAAAGGTAAGTTTCCGCTCTTGAATGATACTTTTACTCCACAGGTGGAGATTGGGGTGCTTATGGTTTTTGTAGGTGTTGGGTTTACTGAGTTTAAGGAGTTGGTTGAGTTGGGGATTTGAGTTTTATTGAATAATGAAGATTTTCAAATCGGCCAAAGAATCTAATTATAAACCTGATTCCCCTGCCGACATACTACCCTGCTCTTATTCAGAAGACAAATCCAAATACTTATCAAAGCCTTTTTGTCTTTCTGTTTTATTTCTCCGTTTATACAAACGGCTATTTTATTTTGACCTCCTCAGCAGCTTTTTAAATTAGAAAGGCGGAAATTCAATTATCTTTGCGCCCTTATGAATGAATATTTTAAATCCATCATTCTACAAAAAACTGGTGCTTCTTCTTTATATGAAAAAGAGGTGATTCAGGAGCTGTGGAGTGGCTATGGGAAAATCATACGAATAGGATTAGAGGATGCTTCTGTTGATAGTGTGGTGGTAAAGCATGTGCAGATACCCCAATATAAAAATCATCCACGCGGTTGGAATACTGATATCGGTCATCAACGAAAACTGAAGTCATACCAAGTAGAAACTGCATGGTACGATAAATACAGTAAAAACAGCATAGCCCGCCTGCCCCAATGTCTAGCCATTGAAACGAAAAATGATGAGGTGCTGATGGTGTTGGAGGATTTGGATGAAGCTGGCTATCCCTTACGCAAGAATGATCTTATATGGAAAGAAATAGTTGAGTGTTTGGCATGGTTGGCCAAATTCCACGCCAGTTATATGGGGCAAGTTCCAACTGGACTTTGGGAAGTGGGCACCTATTGGCATTTGGCGACCAGACCACAGGAATTGGAAGTACTGGATGATAAAAGACTGAAGAAGGCAGCTCCTATCATTGACGAAAAACTAAATAATTGTACATACAAAACCTTTGTTCATGGCGATGCTAAACTAGCCAACTTCTGCTTTGCTAAAGATGGACAGGTGAGTGGATTAGATTTTCAGTATGTAGGAGGCGGCTGTGGAATGAAAGATGTAGCCTACTTTATAGGAAGTTGCCTGGATGAAAATGACTGTGAGCGCTTGGAAGCAAAAATACTAGATACCTACTTTGGAATTTTACAAAGTGAATTGGAAGAAAGAAATGAAGCTTTAGAAAAGGAATGGCGGTCTTTATATCGAGTAGCTTGGGCAGACTTTCATCGCTTCCTAAAAGGATGGAGTCCTGGTCATTGGAAGATAAACACCTATAGTGAACGCGTAACAGCAGAAGTGATCAAAAACCTATAGATATGAATCTATCCTTACTTACTAATATAGCCATCAAGGCAGCCCATTCTGCAGGAAAAGTCATTCAGAAGTATATGAATGATGAAATTAAAGTGGAGAATAAAAAGGGAGGAGAAAGCTATGCCTCACAAGTGCTAACCGCAGTAGATCTAGAATGTGAAAAGGTAATTCTTTCTCATCTACTTCCCACCTGTGATGAGTTTGATATAGCACTTTTATCAGAAGAGACCGAAGATGATGGCAGTCGATTCGAAAAAGATTTTTTCTGGTGCATCGACCCCATGGATGGAACCCTTGCTTTTATCAATAAACAAGCGGGTTTCTCTGTATCCATTGCTTTAGTCGCAAAAGATGGAACACCCTATATTGGAGTCGTGTTTGATCCGAGCACGGACACATTATACCATGCCATCAAAGGGAAAGGAGCCTTTAAGAATGGTATTCCTTGGAAAATTAAGCATATAATTAACCTCTTAACCTACACGACCGACCGAACTCTGGAGGACACCCCTCGTGCAACCGAAATAGAAAGTTTGCTAAATAAACATGTAGAAAAGTTGGGTTTGAATGGGCTAAGAGAAATTGCTGGAGCAGGTGCGGTATTGAATGCCATCCTTGTATTGGAAAATGGCCCAGCCTGTATGTTAAAGCTTCCGAAAAAAGAAAACGGAGGAGGGAGTATTTGGGACTTTGCTGCTACTGCATGTATTTACCAGGAATTAGGCTTGCCCGCAACGAATTATAAAGGAGGGAAATTGGACTTGAACAAAAAGGATGGTACTTTCATGAATCATGAAGGAGTCTTTTATGCTAATTTAAATGCATTTTAGTAGGCTTTTGGTTTATTGAGTTAGAGGAGTTGATAGAGTTTTAGAGTAGGAGTTTTTATCAAAGTATATATTGGGGAATACCAAAGGTATTCAATATAATAGCCGCGGGTTTTAACCCGTGGATATTTATGAGAAAAAATTCAAAGTCGGCCAAAGGATTTATTAGAAAACCTGATTCTCCTACCGACGATCTACTCAGATCTTCATTAAAAGGGATTTCAAATCACCCTGCAAAGTCGCACTGCCCTTCAATTTCATTTCAAACATTATACAATCGACTTGAGATAAATGGCATATTCACAAGCATAACTTACCACTCACACCTATTTAAACTCCTGTCCTCTAAAACCCAATGATCAAAAAAAAAACCTCATCAAAAGATTTGACGAGGCTTATATATCGTGTTTGAGATGTTTTAGTTTTCTCGTAAAACAAATTCATCATATTCCAATTCGAAACGAAGTTTATGCTTGGCTTCTTCCTGGGCCAGACCATTAAATATTTTTGCCATTTCATCATTTGGAGCGCTTTCGGCCAATTTTAGATATAACTTATAAGCTGCTTTTTCTCTTTTCATAGCTAAAGTTAAAGCATCAGAATAACTCATGTCAGCATTGGTATCTCCGCGAACCACAAAGTCAGCAATTTTTAAATCCATCACCTTTTCCACAGGCATATCGTATAAACCTTTTTCTTTGATACTAGTCAAACGAGCTTTGTGACCCATCTCTTCTTTAGCAAAATCCTCAAAGGTTTCTTTCATCGATTTTTCATCAAACTTGGCGGCAAGCTTCACATAGAAATCAACTGCAAGTTGCTCATTATTAATAGCAAAGTCTAATATTTCTTCAATAGAACTAAAATCTTTCATATGTTTATCATTTAATAATTTTGTCATACGTAGCTCGCAAGAAATTCTCTTTTAAATGAATAAAGGAAGGGGTTTCATGCTCGATTCATATTTCTGTTTAAAGTATTGCATCAAAGATAGGAAATCCCATCTGTTTTTTCAGTGGATTATATAGAAATTCAGAATTTTACGCAAAGACTGGGGAAGCTTCTTACTTTTGCTACCTTTGAGCATACCATATTTACCTTTGTGATTGAGTTTATTATATACAATACTTAATCATTGAGATACTTTTGTCCTGAACACTATTTTCACAAAGCCTAATATATCATCAAAAAACCTTAGTTTTGAAACTTGATATAGAAAGACAAATGAAAAGACTCCTCCTCTTATTACTCGTTCTAACTATTGTTCCATTTACTTTTGGTCAATATTATTCCTCAGGACAAGATCCAGCCTCCTTAAGATGGAATCAAGTGAATAGCGAAAACTTTCAAGTCATTTATCCAAGAGGATATGATTCTGTAGCTCAATACGTAATCAACACCATGGAATATGGAAGGATTTTAACCTTGAAAACTCGTCATATCGAAACCAAGAAAATCTCAATCATACTCCATAATCAAACAGTAAACAGCAATGCAGAAGTAGCATGGGCTCCTAGCAGAATGGAGATTTACACGGTGACTCCTCAGTCTACTTATGGTCAACCTTGGTTTGAGCAATTGGCCATTCATGAATATACTCATGTGCTTCAAATTTCAGCCATGAATCAAGGTTTTACCAAATTCCTCTATAATATTTTTGGAGAACAGGTTACCGTTGGAATCTTCGGATTATACGTTCCCTATTGGTTTATAGAAGGTGATGCTACTGTTTCAGAAACAGCATTGAGCAAAACAGGTAGAGGAAGAGATCCTAATTTTGAAGCAGAATTACGCTCTCAAGTATTGGAAAAAGGAGTTTATTCTTTAGAAAAAGCCAGCTTAGGGTCCTATGAAGATTTCACCACCGATCGCTATCACCTGGGCTATTTTTTGGTGGGACAAGGACGTGCCCATTTTGGTAAAGATTTCTGGAATAAACCCATGTCGAACATAGGAAAATACCCTTTGGCTATTGTTCCTTTTGGTACGGGAATTCACACCAATTCTGGCTTAAGCAAGAAAGAATTCTACCAAGAAATGATAGATGATTTAGCTGCAAGATGGCAAAGCCAGCTGAATCAAACCAACGCAGATAATGTGAATACACTCACGCAACATCAAAGCTATACCAACTATACCAATAACTTTTATTTGAATGATAAAAAGATATTTTCTTTAAAGAAAGACTATCATGATATTGGAAAATTTGTAAGCATTTCAACTTCTGGAAAAGAAGAAAAACTTTTTACTCCCGGCTATTACTTTAGCGAAATGATTAGTAAGGGTGGTGATGAGATATGTTGGTCAGAATACCAATACGATCCTCGCTGGGGCTATCGCTCTTTTACCAAAATAATGCTCTACAATACTAAAACAGGCAATAAAAGGACACTATTAAAGAAAACCCGTTATTTCTCACCTGTGATTTCTCCATCAGGATCCAAAGTGGCCGTAGTAGAAGTAGACGAGTTTAGCAATAGATTTTTAGTGGTTTTAGATTCTAAAAATGGAGAGATCATCCATAGAATCAAAAGCCCTGATAATGATTTCATCGCCCATCCATCATGGTCACCGGAGGAGGATCAGATAGTGGCAGAGGTGCTCAACTCAAATGGAAAAGGGCTTGCCATATTCTCTGTTGACGAGCCACGAGTAAGACGAGTATTGCCCTACCAACACACCCATATTCAATATCCTAGCTTTTGGAAGAAATATATTCTTTTTGAAGCCGCATATAATGGTATCATGAATGTTTATGCTTTAGATCTTCAAACTAAATCGCTTTTCCAAACCACCAATACGGTCTTTGGTGCCAGCGATTACAGCATCAGCCCAGATGGTAAAAATATTGCTTTTGCCAATCATACCGCCATGGGAAAACAACTGGTTACTCAAAAATGGGATAGAAAAGACTGGATTCCAATATCAGAAGTAAAAAATCACTCCTATAAATTAGCTGACATTTTAAGTGAACAAGTTGATACTCTTCTTAATCCAAAACATATTCCAGACCATAAATATGAGGTGAAGAAATACAGTAAACTAGCTCATATCTTCAATATTCATAGCTGGAGCCCTTTGGGTGTAGAAGCGGATAATTACAGCCAAAGTCCAGGTATTAACATCCTTACTCAAAATAAGCTTTCTACCTTATCAGCAAGTGCGGGAATCAATTATGATTTCAATACACAAGCTCCTAAATATTCCGCTAATATTAACTATTCAGGTTTGTATCCAGTTCTTAGTTTGGGTATAGATTATGGCCGAAGATATACCAATATCATTGACCAACAAACACAAGATACCACATCCTATTATTGGAACGAAACCAATATGAATACCGCTGTTTATTTGCCGCTTCTATATACTAGTGGCACATGGTCACATCGCATACAACCTCAAGTGGGCTTTAATTATAAGCAAATAGATGAAGGAGCAGAATTAAATTTCAATTTTAGAAATATCAAATCAACCAATTATACGATACAATATACCACTACCAAAAAATCGCCATCTCAAAATCTTTTCCCTGACTTGGGATTGAGTTTATTATTGGCTTATAATGAAACTCCTTTTAATAATGATGCAGGAGAGATGTTAGCTGCCAATGCAGCCATTTATTTACCTGGATTTTTCCGCCACGATGGATTTAGACTCATGGGAACTTATCAAGACAAGTCCGAAAACTCCAGTTTCTACTCAGATATGGCCAGCCCTGCTAGAGGATACACATCTATCTTCTATGAAGACCTCCTCACCATTAGAGCCGATTATCAGGTCCCACTACTTTACCCCGATTGGAATTTAAGTTCCTTAATTTATACCAAAAGAATAGTGATGGGATTATTCTACGATTACACCCAACAACCAGATATACCGAGCAATCATGCCTACGCTGGAAAAAATGATTTCTGGAGTACAGGAGTAGATCTTACTGCTGATGTACATTTCTTAAGAAGTAAATTTCCTTTCCAAATAGGATTAAGGACGGTATATGTTGATGGTTATACGAAGAACCCACAGAGTATTCAATACCAGTTTTTGTTTGGTTTGAGTATTTAAGAGGAAGAGTAAAGTGTTATAAAAACAGCTAAGGTCAAACACCAATAACAAACAGCCAACTTTAAAATCCATTCATCTCAAACAATACAGTAGGAATCAATAGTAAGAATCCAAGGATGACAAAAGCCAAAGCAATTTTCCAGAACCACTTAAACCATACATCGTAGGGAATTTTTGCTACTCCTAAACATCCAATTAAAACGCCTGAAGTTGGGGTAATCATATTGGTAAAACCATCTCCAAACTGGAAGGCCATCACCGTGGCTTGGCGCGAAACACCTATCAAATCGCTGAATGGCGCCATAATAGGCATGGTTAAAGCTGCTTTTGCAGAACCCGAAGGAATGATGATATTTAGTCCTGTTTGAATCACATACATAATCCCTACCGAGGCCACTTTCCCCATCTCGTTCATCGACTGAGATAATCCATACATAATGGTATCTATAATCTTACCATCTTGTAATATCACTATGATTCCTCCAGCTAGTCCTACTATCAATCCCGCTGACAAAATATCTTTAACGCCATCTAAAAATAGCTTGGTGATTTCGTTTGGAGAACTGCCCATGGCAATACCTGAAGCCAAACCCATGGTAAAGAAAAGGGTTCCAATTTCTTTTACATACCAACCATAACCCATTACACCTACAATGAGGAAAACAATGGTAAATAAGAGTAAGGTGAGTATGAAAAAGTGAATGGATTTACGAAGAGAAAAGAAACCCATTATTGCGAATAAAGCGGTAGTAATGGGCAATACAAAACCTGAGAACTCACTATTACCAATCCTCATGGTGGTTTCTGGATAGAAATAAGAAAAACCTATTAATGAAATCAAAACCATAAAATAAGAATACCAAGCCGCCTTTGGAGTATGATATTCAAAGTTTACTTCTTGTGATTCATGTTGCTTTCTCCATACTTCGTCGGCAGCATACATGGGAGATATCTTGGGTTCTTTTTTTACTTTATTGGCCCAACGCAGGATAATGGTAAATCCGACTAGGTTGATTACAAACCAACAAAACAAACGATACTCAATACCTGAAAAAAGAGGAATATCGCTCAAGCCTTGCGCAATCCCAATAGTGAATGGATTTAAAACAGCACCAGCAAAACCGAGATGAGCAGCCACATAAACCATAGCCATTCCGGTAATGGAATCATAGCCCATACTGATGGCTAATGGTATCATCACAATAATAAAAGCAATGGTTTCTTCACTCATGCCGAAGATAGCCCCAAAGGAACTAAACATCAACATAATGAGTACCATCACAATATTATTCACTCCTAGTTTCTTGAGAAACTGAATCCGTTCTAATTTTTTTGTGAATTGCAAAAAAGCCAAAATCCCCACATCAATAGCTTTACTGGCATTCATAATCCAAAAAGCACCACCAATGAGGAGGATAAAAATGATAATATCCGCTTGGTTGACAAAACCTTGAAAGAAAGCAGAAAAAACCTGCCATGTCTGAGGTTGGTCGGCCACATGATGAAAAGAGCCATCAACGATTACCGATTTGGTACTTCCATCAGGCATGAGCTTATCCATACGATCAAACTCACCACCTGGGATAATCCAAGTCAAGATGGCACTGGCTATGATGATAAAAAATACGATGACATAAGTATGCGGTATGTTTCTTTTCTTGGCCATTTTCTAGATTTTAGCTCACAAAAATAGAACATTAAACAAGAGGGCAAAGAAACTAAGAAGGATAATTAGTACAAAATCATACTTTAATTTGTACAATTATTTAAGACATGCTAACGCGGATTTGCAATCCGTGTGATAAAATACACATTCCATTACTATTGAATTTGCACGGAAAACATACTGAGGCTATAGTCAGCAGAACTTTCCGCGAAAGCCATTTATGAATATAATACCTGACCTACAATGCTTTATCTTTCTAGAGAATAATGAGTTTACCCTAAAAGTAAAATTCTCTTCAGACTATAGCATTTGGTATAATTCTAAAGAAAGGTGGTTTAGTTGAGTCAGATATAATTTCAGGCTTTCTAAGTCTGGACTGTCAGCTCCCCATAAATCAGCTTTCATTTTACCATATAATTCATTGGCTAGAATATCAGAATAAATAACTGATTTACTCAAAGTCCCATCTGAATGATTCTTCGAAAACCAAGCTGGAGTATAAAAAGAACGTTTTTCAGTAGGAAATACTTCCTTCTCCTCCATCAAGTCTAATATACCAATGGACTTGTTTACCAAAGCTTCTGCTTTTTCCTTTATCTCTGGAACCAAAATCTTTACTTCTTCAATCCAAAGTCTCAATTTCGACTCCTCAAAAACAACATAAGACTCCTCTAAATTGATTTGCTCAAAATAGGAAAGGATAAATGCCTTTTTATCCTCACAAGTTTTTCCAGAAACCACCGCTTCATTTTCTCCAATTTGGAAACCTAAAAACTGAGGAGAGTATGCTTTTTCATTTTGGCAAAGGGTAACAGCTTGTTCATTATAAATACACGAGATGGGGATTCTATCCGCTTTTTCTTCTCCGAGAATTCCTGCAAAGGAAATATTTTCAGCCACATAAGGCTTATCGGCAATTTTCTTCCAACAATGACCTACAAAATCACATTTGTAGGGAGAGAAGCACTGATTACCCACCTCCACTTTCGGACTGTGTTTCTCCAAAAGAACGGCTTTATTCGCCACCACTTTTTCGCCTATAAACTCTTGTCGACCCAAAACATTATCTGTCACATCCTCAAAAAGGAAGTATTTCTTCAAATCTATATCTCCTTCTAATCGGTAATTCTCATCCACATAAACCAAAAAGAATTGCTCAATATATAATCCTGAATTTTGAATCACCCAATATTGAAGAGCGGCATCAGTATAATAGGTTTCCGAAAGGTGTTTTGAGGATTTCACCTCATAGGCCATCCAGCCTTTTTCAGTTTTCACCAACAAATCTAACATCACCAAAACTTGCTCATGCTGAAAAGTAGCTTCATAGATGATTTCTTGTCCTTGCTCAATCAACTCAGACGTTCTCAATACCGACTTCTGATATTGGGATGGACTCTTTGGACTCACATCTATTCCACCCGAAAAAATCTCTTGTGCTAAATCACCCACATGATGACCTCTTTTAAATTTTGCTCTTTGCTCAGCAGTCAGCTTATCTCTTAAAAAGGGACGCTTTTTGTATAAATATAATGACTTTGGGCAGTGATAGCCTTTAATAAAAGTTGACTTCGAGAGTATGTGTTTTTCCATAGTGATTAATTGATTTGCAAAGATAAGTAAGTAATAGAATACTTATCACTGTTAATATTTTATTAATTGAATAGCATTTTACCTCATGACAGTTCAAGACAATATTTTTTTGTATACTTTTACTATTCAGAAAATTAAACTATCTTTAGAGAGCTCTTTTTTTGAGTAGAATAAACGCAAAACACATCCACAAAAAAACCGAATTGATTATTTATAATTAAACCTAAACGAATTTATACATTTAAATTAGCACCTTATGAAATTTAAAAACATGACTAAGGCCTTAATACTATTCACAGTAGTGATGGGCTTTGCTTTTGTAAACCATGCAGAAGCACAGGACAAAAAACCCAATATCCTGGTGATTTGGGGTGATGATATTGGAATTTCCAACATCAGCCACAATAATAGGGGCATGATGGGTTATATGACCCCTAATATTGATCGAGTAGCACAAGAAGGTATTGCATTTACTGATTATTATGCCCAACAAAGCTGTACTGCAGGTAGAGCCGCCTTTATAGGTGGCAGCGTACCTGTTCGATCGGGTATGACAAAAGTAGGCATGCCAGGCGCTAAAGAGGGTTGGCAAGCGACCGACCTTACTATGGCAACTGTTTTAAAAAGTCAAGGCTATGTTACAGGTCAGTTTGGTAAAAATCATGAAGGAGACTTGGATGAACATTTACCAACTAACCATGGATTTGATGAGTTTTTTGGAAATCTTTACCACCTGAATGCAGAAGAAGAGCCAGAAAACATGGATTATCCAGCGGATATGGTTTTAAAAGACGGTTCTACATTTAAAGAGAAATACGGACCAAGAGGTGTTATTCACTCTTGGGCAGATGGAAAAGGAGGACAACGCATTGAAGACACTGGACCACTTACCAAAAAAAGAATGGAAACCATTGATGATGAATCCATTAAGGAAACAAAAAGATTTATTACTGATGCTGTAAAATCTGGCGAGCCATTTTTTGTATGGTGGAATGGGACTCGTATGCATTTTAGAACTCACGTTAAAGAAGAACTTCGTGGTATATCCGGTCAAGATGAATATGGTGATGGCATGGTGGAACACGATATGCATGTTGGAGAATTGCTCGATTTATTGGATGAATTAGGCATTTCAGACAATACAGTTGTTATGTACTCTACCGATAATGGACCTCATTTTAATACATGGCCAGATGCCGCAACGACACCATTTCATGGCGAAAAAAATAGCTCATGGGAAGGTGCTTACCGAGTACCTGCTTTTGTAAGGTGGCCAGGTCATTTTCCTGCTGGAAAAACTTTAAATGGAATAGTTTCTCATGAAGATTGGCTGCCTACATTTGCTGCAATTGCTGGCGAAACAGACATTGTTGCCAAAGCTAAAAAAGGAGTCACCTTAGGTGGCAGATCCTATAAAAACCATATTGATGGGGTAAACCAATTGGATTACTTAACAGGTGATGTTAATGAGTCTCCTAGAGAAGGATTTATTTATGTGAATGATGCAGGGCAAATTGCAGCCTTGAGATACGGCGATTGGAAAGCTATGTTCCAGGTTAATAGAGCAGATCAATTACAAATTTGGTTAGAACCTTTTGTGGAATTAAGAGCTCCTTATCTATTCAATCTTCGTAGAGACCCATTCGAAAAAGCTTTAGTGGGTTCCAATACCTATTATGATTGGTATATTGATAGAGCCTATATCTTAATAGCCATTCAAGGCTACGCTTTTAATTTCTTAAAAACTTTTAAAGATTATCCTCCAAGCCAAACAGCTGGTGACTGGAGTCTTTCAAAAGTGGAGAAACAAATTGAAGAAATGATTATGAAAAGTAATTAGAATAAAAAATAATTTACAAAAAGGTAGACTTAAGGGTCTGCCTTTTATTTTTTAATGAAATAGACTATTAAAAATATAACTGATGAGTAAATCTGTAGCTAAAATATTAAGTGTCTTATTTTTGCTTACCCTGTTTATTGCTTGTACATCTAATACAGAAAGTGAGAATAAAACAACGAATAAAAAAGAAATATCAAACCCTTTACCCTCGTGGAACGAGGTAACTTCAAAACAAAACATCATCAGATTTGTAGAAGATGTTACCAACGAAAGCAGCCCCAATTTCATTGAAATAGAAGACCGAATCGCCACCTTCGATAACGATGGAAACCTATGGGCCGAACAACCTTATTATTTCCAATTACGATTTGCCTTGGATATGATTCAGAAAATGGCTCCAGAGCATCCTGAGTGGAAAGACGATGAGGTATTCCAAGCAGCCATCAATAATGATATTGAAGCTGTTCTTCATTCTGGTGAAGAAGGCCTGATTAAAATAGTAATGACTTCACATGCCAATAATAGTGCAGAAGATTTTCAAGCAGATGTAACAGAGTGGATAAATACAGCCAAACATCCAAAAACAGGAAAACTCTATAAAGAAATGGTTTATCAACCCATGTTAGAAGTATTGGATTATTTAAGAGACCACGATTTCAAACTGTTTATTGTAAGTGGTGGTGGAATTGACTTTATGAGAGCTTTTGCCGACCAAGTTTACAATATCCCAAAAGATCAGATTGTTGGAAGTACCATAGAAACCGATTTTGTGATTGGAGAAAATGGCCCACAAATCATTCGCTTACCAGAGCTCAATTTCAACGACGACAAAAAAGGAAAACCTATCGCTATCAACCGTCATATTGGTAGAATTCCAGTTTTTGCTTCGGGTAACTCAGATGGCGATTTACAAATGATGCAATATACCGATTCGGGAAAAGGCAAAAAATTTATGCTATATCTGCACCATACCGATGCCGAAAGAGAATGGGCTTATGATAGAGATTCCCATATTGGTCGTTTAGACAAAGGCTTAGATGAAGCTGCCGAAAAAGGCTGGACGGTGATTGATATGAAAAAAGATTGGAAAGTGATTTATCCATTTGAACTGGATAATGATAAATAATTTGATTTTCTTACCATAATGAATCGTATAAGTTAAAAAAAGCTAGGTATAGGAAGGTACTGTATAAATGAAAGATTATTTGCCATCCTTACTAAAAATGCTAAATAACTGAAACTCCATCCATCATTTGCTTTTCTCCCTAAAATTCAGCATATTTGTTGTGCTTCCAGAATTGAAATTATGAACACAATAAGCTTAACTACGATCCTCCGTTATCATGGGGAAATCAACGGCCCCATCATTAGTGAATTATTAGATGATTTAGATTTTAAATGCATCAATCTCGATGTGCCTGACACCAAGAGAAAGAAAATTTTTAATATTGCGGTGGAGATGTTTCAAAACCTCTACCACTACACTCGTGATTTAATCACGGAAGGGATAGAAGAAGAAGTAATAAGAGCCGTATTTTTGGCTTTTGAAATGGATGAGGACTATTATTATCTAAAGACCCAAAATCTCATTATCAGTAAAGATGAAGAAAAGCTCAAGCATAAGATTGACAAAGTAAATAATATGAACAATCAGGAGATCAGATCCTATTATCGACAAGTTTTGAATAATGAGGAATTTTCAGACAAAGGAGGAGCAGGATTAGGCTTTATAGACATGAAAAAGAGATCGGGAGAATATCTATCTTATGAGATATCAAAAGTAAATGAGAGTTTAAAGAAATATACTTTAATTGTAAAAGTGAAAAAATAATGAAACATTTAAAAATTGAAGGAACCAAGCAAAGTCCATTTGTAGACTTTAATGCGGAAAATGGGAAATTAGAACTTAGAGGCAGAAGTATTCCTGAAAACTCTTTTGAGTTTTACAATCCCTTGCTAGAATGGTTAATGGAATATGCCAAAAACCCAAAAGAGAAGACTGTATTAAAAGTATATCTAGAATATTTCAACACCTCTTCTTCAAAATATATTTTGGAGGTACTCAAAAAGCTGAAAGACGTTATAAAAGCTGAGGGAGAAGTCCAAGTAGACTGGTGTTACGATGCAGATGATGAGGAAATGATGGAAACTGGAGAAGACTACGAGGATGTTACTGGATTGAAGTTTGAATATCACGAGATAGAAGAAGATTAAAAGAGGAATGGCCAAAAGACAACGCAAGGAGAATATCTTTCAGAAGGAGAAGGCATATATAACAGAGGCTACTGAATTTCTGGAAACCGAAGACGCTCAATCCATCGATAAACTTCGTGAGGGATATGAATCTATCACAGAGAATTATGCTGAGTTGCTTGATCAAATCACTCTGATCACTCGTATTAGCGACCGACTACAAAAAAAACTAGACCAAACCAACGATAAACTAGCCACACTAAACGACCAACTCAACGATAAAAATGTAGAACTTCAAAATACCATTGACGATTTGGTAAAAGCCCGAGTGGGAAGGAAAGCGACAACCATTGTATTTGTTTTTGCCTTGATACTTTTTGTTTTTTCTGAAGCCTTAATTGAACCTTATATCGATTCTTATGCCGATAATATTTACATCAGTTTAGCCATTAAAGCCATTATTGCCATGTCGATAAAACCACTAGAAATGTTGGTGGAAAACAGCATGATGAAATCAGCCAGAAAGCAAAGTTTAAAGCAAAGGGAGTTGAAAAAGTTAAGTGAAACTCATAAAGATTAGGACTTTAAATTATAATTTTCAATGGTCCTTTGACCATCTCATTATTCTCACTAATTTTGTAGATTATTTTTTATTAAACAATGTGGTATTATATTACCTATTTTTACCTTTTCAAAACAAGAGCCCATGGAAGCTAAAACAGTAAAACTTTATGATAAAGAGTTTAAAATCTCTATCCCAGCGAATGAAATAGATCAGTCAATTTCTAATGTTGCTGATAAAATCAATGTAGATTACGAAGGTAAAAACCCTTTATTTATCATCGTTTTAAACGGTGCTTTTATGTTTGCATCTGACTTATTGAAAAAAATTCACATTGACTGCGAAATCACTTTTGTAAAACTGTCATCCTATGTAGGTACCAAAAGTTCACATGTGGTAAGAGAAGTTATAGGCTTAGATAAATCTTTAGCCGGTCGCAATGTAATCGTTGTAGAAGACATCATCGACACAGGAATTACCATGCATGACACTCTTCCTAAGCTTAAACAAATGGAAGCTGCCGATGTAAAAATCGCCACGCTACTCTTCAAACCAAATGCTTTCCAAAAAGATTTTCCTATAGATTATATCGGTATGGAAATTCCTAATGACTTCATCGTTGGCTATGGCTTAGATTATGATGGTCTTGGAAGAAACCTCGCTGATATCTATAAAATCATTGACTAAAACAAAAAACCTCATCTATGTTAAACATTGCACTATTTGGCCCTCCAGGAGCTGGTAAAGGAACACAATCTAAACTACTTTTAGAAAAGTATAACCTGACTTATATTTCAACTGGTGATATTCTACGTCGAGAAATTGCCGCGGGGAGTATTTTGGGTATGAAAGCTAAAGACATTATCGAGAAAGGGGGATTAGCTTCCGATGAGATCATTGTGCAAATTATTGAAGAAAGAATTACTAAAGATGAAAATTCTGATGGAATTCTTTTTGATGGTTTCCCTAGAACCACAGTTCAGGCCTATATCTTAGATGGATTATTATTAAGATTAAATACTTCTCTTTCTGCCATGCTCAGTTTAGAGGTCCCCATGGACGAACTCATAGAAAGAATGATGGAAAGAGCCAAAACCTCTGGCAGAAAAGATGATACCTTAGATGTGATCAAATTCCGAATGGAGGAATATGAAAATAAAACTAAACCTGTTGCCGATTTTTATAAAGCAAAAGGTTTATACCACCCCATTAATGGAACAGGAACCATTGAACACATTTTCAACAAGTTAACAGACACTATCACCACTACTTTGAAGAAGAAATTAATAAATGTGGTATTATATGGTCCTCCGGGTTCTGGAAAAGGAACTCAAGCTGAAAAAATCGCCGAAAAATACAACCTAGTTTATATTTCTACAGGACAATTACTTCGTAAAGAAATGAGAGAAAAAACAGAAATAGGTAAATCGGTAACTCATTTCATGCAAAAAGGAGAAATTGTACCAGATGAAATTGCTATTTCTTTAATAGAAAGTAAAATCAGAAGACACCCAGAAGCTAATGGATTTATTTTCAAAGGTTTTCCTAGAACTATTGTTCAGGCCTATATCCTCGATGGCTTATTATTAAAACTGAATCAATCAGTTTCTGTTGCCATTGGAATCGAGGTCTCAACACTTGAGTGTTTTAAAAGACTTTCCAATAGAGGCAAAACTGATGACAAACGTCCTTATGATGAAAATATGGAGCTCATAATCAACCGTCTAGATGAATTCTTTACCAGAACTCAAATTGTTGGTGATTACTATAAGAAACATAATAAATTTACAACTATAAATGGCCATGGTTCAGAGGAAGAAATATTTGAACGCTTGGTAGAAAAAATAGATAATACATTAACAACCAGGAGGTAATTCTTGAATCAAAATTTTGTAGATCATATAAAAATATTTTGCCGTTCTGGTAAAGGTGGAGCTGGTTCTGTTCATTTCCGTAGGGAAAAATACATCGCTTTTGGTGGTCCCGATGGTGGAGATGGAGGCAAAGGAGCCGATATTGTTGTTGTAGGCAACAGAAACCTTTGGACCCTACTCCACCTTCGATATACCCGACATATCCGCGCAGAGGATGGTCAATCGGGGAGCGGCAACCGCAGCTTTGGAGCAGATGGAGCAGACTCCGTTATTGAACTCCCATTAGGAACAGTATGCCGAGATGCAGAAACTGGCGAAGTAATTTGCGAAGTTGTAGAAGACCAAGAAAGTCATGTCCTTTTACCTGGAGGTAGAGGTGGTTTAGGAAACGACCACTTCAAAACACCTACCAATCAAACTCCTGAATACGCACAGCCAGGTGAGCCTGCTCAAGAACGAGATGTTCTTTTTGAGCTGAAGGTTTTAGCCGATGTAGGACTAGTTGGATTTCCGAATGCCGGAAAAAGCACCCTCCTCTCTTCCATATCTGCAGCTAAGCCCAAAATTGCTGACTATCCATTTACAACCATGACACCAAACTTAGGTATTGTTCCTTATCGCGATCATCGCTCTTTTGTGATGGCAGATATACCAGGGATTATTGAAGGAGCTCATGATGGTAAAGGCCTTGGAATTAGGTTTTTAAGACATATTGAAAGAAACTCCATCCTCTTGTTTTTGGTTCCAGGAACTACTGAAGATGTGAGAAAAGAATACGAAATCTTAGTCAATGAATTGAGGATGTATAATCCAGAATTATTAGACAAGGAAAGGTTTTTAATCGTTACCAAATCAGATCTACTAGATGAGGAGTTGGAGAGTATGTTGAGTGAGGATTTAAAAGATATTCCGCATATGTATATTTCTGCCGTTGCTCAAATTGGGCTGGACAAGCTAAAAGATGAGCTTTGGAAATTGATGATGAAGGATTATCATAAATAGTTTCTTCACCACGGAGGCAAGGAGACACGGAGGTTCACTAAGAATTTAACAAAACTATTGTGAAATTTGAATCTCTTTGTTTTATACACCACAGATAAAAATTGAACAAAGACTCATAGAGGTTTCATATTTAAAATGACAGAAGAAGAACATAATCGGATTTCAAAAAATAATACTAGATGCTGCTCTAACAGTTCATAAAGAGATGGGACCTGGATTATTAGAATCTGTTTATGAATATTGCTTAATTGATGAATTAAGATCTCGTGGTTTAAAAGCAGAACAACAAATATTACTGCCTCTATTTTATAAAGAAAAAAAATTAACCAAAGATTTCAGGATAGACATTCTAGTTAATGATGAGATAATAATTGAAATAAAAGCAGTAGAAATCCTATTACCTATACATAAAGCACAAATTATTTCTTATTTAAAACTCGCTGACAAATGGTTAGGTCTACTAATCAATTTCAATGTCCCACTTTTGAAAGATGGATACAAAAGATTTGTAAATGGTTATATTGATAAATAAAGATTCTTTTGTGTTTCTCTGTGCCTTAGTGTCTAAGTGTCTAAGTGGTAAAATTAAAAATGCACATCATGAGGAAATAGACTATTTTTGCATTTTTAAACAAGCATAAAACTGATAGATAATTAAATGGAATTTCTAGTCAATTTAGATCAATCATTATTTCTATTTTTGAATGGACTACATGCCACTTGGCTCGATCCTGTCATGTGGTGGCTGAGTGATAAGCTCATCTGGGTTCCTTTATATATTTTTATTCTTTACCTCCTCATTAAAAAATACCAATGGAGGAGCGTAGGAATCTTGCTAAGTATAGCCTTATTAATTGCGGCTAGTGATCAAGTTTCTGTTTGGTTTAAATATGGCTTTGAGCGATTCCGCCCAACACACACCGAAGGATTGAAAGAACAAATTCATACTCTCAATGGATATTTTGGCGGTGCTTATGGCTTTGTTTCTTCTCATGCCTCCAACAGCTTTGCCTTAGCCGCCATGACTTCATTTTTCTTGGCTCCCCATTA
Source organism: Lentimicrobium sp. S6 (assembly GCF_013166635.1). Lineage (NCBI taxonomy): Bacteria > Pseudomonadati > Bacteroidota > Bacteroidia > Bacteroidales > Lentimicrobiaceae > Lentimicrobium > Lentimicrobium sp. S6. The sequence continues at coordinate 182,127 of NZ_JABKBZ010000002.1, forward strand.
TAAAAACTACAGATGCTATGCTTTTACTTGGGCAGCAATGGTGAGTTATAGCCGAATTTATTTGGGAGTGCATTTTCCGGGAGATATTATTGGCGGAGCTCTTCTAGGAATTTTATTGGCTTATTTAATTTATCGCTTTTACCTTTACTTTGGCACAAAATGCCCTAATAATTATTGCTAATGGGACACTTAGAACAAAAATATAATATTGATGTGGTTTTTGAGGACAATCACCTCATCGTCATCAATAAGAAACCGGGACAAATTGCCCAAGGCGACAAAACGGGTGACGAACCTTTAAATGAGATTTTAAAGGCTTACCTCAAGGAGAAATATGATAAACCAGGAAATGTATACCTGGGACTCGTTCATCGCTTAGATCGCCCTACTAGCGGAGGCTTGGTGTTTGGGAAAACAGACAAAGCCAGTAGTCGCCTCAGCAAAATGTTTCAAACCAGAGAAGTAAAAAAAACCTATTGGGCTGTAGTCGATCATCGACCTCCTCTAACAGAAGATACCCTAGAGCATTACCTCATCAAGAATCAAGAGAAGAATAAATCTGCCGTTGCAAAACCCAGCAATAAAAATGGTAAAAAGGCCATTCTTCATTATAAATACCTTTCGTCTATTGACAAATATCATTTGCTGGAAATTACTCTAGAAACAGGTCGCCATCATCAAATCAGGGCACAATTGGCTAAAATTGGATGTCATATTAAAGGCGATGTAAAGTATGGTTTTAAAAGAGGGAATCAAGACCAATCCATTCATCTTCATGCTCGATATATGGAATTTATACATCCGGTAAAAAAGGAGAATATGAGGTTTGAATTTGCCTTACCAGAAGATGTAGTTTGGAAAGCTTTTCTGTAAAAAATAAACCAAAAAAAGCCTCATCTTAAATTGATGAGGCTTTCTATATCAAAATATTTTGATTTATTTCTCTTTATTCACTCCAGCTAAGTCTTCTAGCATTTCTGTAGTAATAGATTTTGGCCTTTCTAGAGGATAGCTTAAAGCTCTGTCCCAAATTACATTTGAAAGTACTCCAAATGCACGTCCAATTCCAAATAACACAGTATAGAAATCGAATTCTGTAATACCATAATACCATTGAATGATGCCCGATTGCGCATCAACATTAGGCCAAGGGTTCTTCGCTTTACCTTGCTCTTGCAAGATTGGAGGAACTACTTTATAAAGCATATCAGTATATTTGAACAATTCATAATCTGAAAGATTTTTCTGACAGAATTCTCTTTGAATCGTATATCTTGGATCAGTCTTACGCAATACCGCATGACCAAAACCTGGTATGACTTGACCACTGTTTAGGGTATCCCAAACAAACTGCTTCATTTCATCTTCAGTTGGTAGCTCACCACCCATTTTTTCTTTTAGATCTTGTAACCACCTTAGTACCTCTTGGTTTGCCAATCCATGTAATGGACCTGCTAAACCATTAATCATTCCAGAAGTAGCATAATAAACATCCGATAACGAACTAGCCACTAAATGGCCTGTATGTGCACTAACATTACCACTCTCATGGTCAGCATGAACAATAAAATACATTCTGGCTACATCATCATAAGGCTTAGCAATGCCCATCATATGAGCGAAATTAGCACCAAAATCTAAATTCGGATTAGATTGAATTCTTACTCCATCTTTGTATTGCTTAGAATAAATATAAGCTGCAATCTCAGGAAGCTTAGCTAATAAATTCATAGCATCCTCATAAGTAGAATCCCAGTAATCCTGCTTATTCATGCCTGCATGATATTTTCTATTAAAGAAAGACTCACGCTGCATGGTCATAATAGCCGAAGAGAATATAGCCATGGGATGAGAACAGCAAGGATAAGCATCTATGACCTCATAAACATACCTCGGAAGAATTCTACGATTACTGAAATCGTTAATCACATCAGCTACTTGGCTTTCTGTTGGTACTTCTCCAGTAAGTAATAAAAAGAATAGTCCCTCAACATAAGGCATACTTGCACCTTTAGCTTTAGGTAGCTTTTCAAATACTTCGGGCAATGTAAATCCACGATATCTAATTCCTTCATTAGGATCCAGGTAAGAAATATCGGTTACCAAACTTTTGATTCCCCTCATTCCACCTAATATCTGAGAAACAGTAACATCCGCCACTTTTACATCGCCATAATTATTCAATAAGTTGGCAACTCGTGGTCTGTGCTCTTGTATTTTCTGATAGAGTATGTTTTTTAATTCACTCATTATTATAGGTTTTTTAGATGTTTATATAATTCGTTTTTGTTATAGGTATCCTTCTTTATTTAAAACACCTTCAAAAATAGTGTTTTATTTCCTAATTTCATAGGGCCTAAAAAATAGCAGAGTAAAATGAGACCTTTGCAAACTACCCTTTTACAAAGGTCTCAGATCATTTAAATATTATCGATGATAGAATTCAATGTAGCACTTGGACGCATTGCTTTTTCGCAAAGCTCAGGATTTGGTAGATAATATCCATCAATCTCCACTGCTTTTCCTTGTACTTCTAACAATTCTTTTGTTATCTGATCTTGTTTTACATTCAGTTCCTTTGCTATAGTCTCAAACTTAGCCTTCATTTCGGCATCCTCATTTTGAGCAGCTAATGCTTCGGCCCAATACATGGCTAAATAAAAATGGCTTCCTCTATTATCTATCTCATTTACTTTTCTTGATGGTGATTTATCAAGGTCTAGAATTTTAGCCACAGCCTGATCCAGAGCTTTTCCTAATACAAGCGCCTTGGGGTTTTCACTTTTCACACCAAGATCTTCTAAAGAAACGGTAAGAGCTAAAAACTCTCCCAATGAATCCCAACGTAAATGACCTTCTTCTAGAAATTGTTGAACATGTTTAGGTGCAGATCCTCCAGCTCCAGTTTCAAACAAACCGCCATTGGCTAATAATGGAACGATAGAAAGCATTTTTGCAGAAGTCCCTAATTCTAGGATAGGGAAAAGGTCTGTTAAATAGTCTCTAAATATATTTCCCGTTACTGAAATAGTATCTAATCCTTGTTTAGTACGAGCTAAAGTATACTTCATAGCTTCTACAGGTGCCATGATTTTAATTTCCAAACCACTCAAATCATGATCTTTCAAATAAAGATTCACCTTTTTAATCAATTCTGCATCGTGGGCTCTGTTTTTATCTAACCAAAATATGGCTGGATTACCTGTAGCTTTTGCTCTATTTACTCCAAGCTTTACCCAATCTCTAATAGGTAAATCCTTCGCTTGGCTAGCTCTCCAAATATCACCACATTCTACTGTGTGTTCCATAATAGACTCGCCTTTAGAGTTCACTACACGAATAACACCATTTGCTTGTGCTTTAAAAGTTTTATCATGAGAACCATATTCCTCTGCTTTTTGAGCCATTAATCCCACATTGGACACATTTCCCATTGTCGCAGGATCAAAAGCACCATTTTCTCTACAGAAATCTATGGATTCTTGGTACCATTTTGAATAAGAACGATCTGGAATCATGGCTTTGGTATCATGAAGCTGACCATCTGCTCCCCACATTTTTCCAGAATCACGAACCACATTGGGCATGGAAGCATCAATAATGACATCGTTACTGGCATGCAAATTGGTAATTCCTTTATCAGAATCTACCATAGCAAGCTTAGCTCTATGATTATAAGTATCAGCAATAGCGGCTTCTATTTCTTCTTTTTGCGCAACTGGGAGTTTTTGGAGTCTTTGATAAAGATCACCTAATCCTAAATCGGCATTCACCCCTAATTTCGCAAATATTTCGGCATATTTAGCAAAAACATCTTTAAAATAAACCGATACAAAATGACCGAACATGATAGGATCTGACACCTTCATCATGGTGGCTTTCAAATGAACAGAGAAAAGTAAATCTCTTTTCTTAGCATCCTCTAATTCCTCCTCTATATAGCTACGTAATGCTTTAACACTCATATAGGAAGAATCCATAACCTCACCTTGCAACAAAGCTAGCTTATCTTTAAGCACAGTTACATGACCATCTTCACCAACAAATTCAATTTTTACATCATCAGCCTGAGCCATAGTAACTGATTGTTCGTTACCAAAGAAATCACCACCTTTCATAGTTGCTACTTCTGCTTTTGAATCTTTAGACCATGTTCCTAATTTTTTAGGATGCTTTTGAGCAAATTCTTTTACTGATGGAGCGACTCTACGGTCGGAGTTCCCTTGCCTCAAAACTGGGTTCACGGCTGAGCCTAAAACTTTAGCATATCGAGATAACACATCTTTATCTGTGTCATTTATTATTTCCTCTGGATAATTAGGTAGTTTGTAGCCTTTTTCTTGAAGCTCATTAATGGCGGCCTTTAATTGTGGAATGGAAGCACTTATATTAGGTAACTTAATGATATTGGCTTCTGGCTGTTTTACCAATTCGCCTAGCAAAGCTAAATCGTCATTCTGACATTGCTCTTCAGTTAAGTAATCTGAAAAATGAGACAACACCCTGCCTGCAAGAGAGATATCACATGTTTCCATATTAATTCCCGCTTGGTTTGTAAATGCATTCACTATAGGCAATAAAGAATAAGTTGCCAATGCCGGTGCTTCATCTGTATGTGTATAGATGATTTTTGATTGATTGTTCTTCATCTTAAAATTGTTTGTCAATTTGGTTGATATTAGACTTGTTTAAATATGTGTGTTTTTTTGCATTTGTATGAAATACAAAGAACTTCTTTTTTGTGCTCGCAAAAGTGATAGTATTCTTTGAAATATCCAATCCGTAGAAACATGAAAAAGGCGAAAAGATGTCTATGTATTTTACCCGCTCAAAGGTACAAAGGATTTATGATGCAAGCATAATAAATATGTGTTTTTTTGTCTATTTTAACGCTATTAATGCGCTTCAAAACCGAAGTTCTCTTTCTGAGAAAAAAAATAATCTAAAGAAAATTGAAAATATTTTGAAAAAACTATTGCAAGATCCAAATTTATTATATCTTTGCACTCGCAAAACAACGATGGCGTCGTAGCTCAGTTGGTAGAGCAGAGGACTGAAAATCCTTGTGTCACTGGTTCAATTCCAGTCGATGCCACAAAAGCCCGAAATATTTCGGGCTTTTTTTATGCCCAATAGTTAAAATTTGAGAGGTTTGATATCCTCATAGATTCCTCATCTCGATAATTAGTATTTTTGCAAAAAATAAAAGAATGAATATTGCAGCATTGGTTTCTGGAGGAGTGGATAGCTCCGTTACAGTTCATTTATTGAAAGAAATGGGCTACGATCCTACTATTTTCTATATCAAGATAGGATTAGAAGACGAACCTGGTTATGTATGCCCCAAGGAGGAGGATATTGAAATTACTTCCTATATCGCAAAAAAATACGGTTGCAATATGGAAATTATTGACTTGCAAAAAGAGTATTACGAAACCGTGGTAAAGTACACCTTGGATACCGTGAAGGAAGGGTTTACACCTAATCCTGACATCATGTGCAATCTTTTAATCAAGTTTGGTGCTTTTAATGATAAAATGGGACATGAATTTGATAAAATCTCAACTGGCCATTATGCCGGTATTGAAACTAGAGATGGTGAGCAATTTCTTCATACCGCTGTTGACAAGCATAAAGATCAAACTTATTTCTTGGGCCGTATCACCAAGGCTCAATTGCAAAAAGCCATGTTTCCCTTGCAAGACATTCCTAAGCCTAAGGTTAGAGAAATAGCCCATGCTATTCACCTTCCCTCTGCTGGCCGCCCAGATAGCCAAGGAATTTGTTTCTTAGGCAAAATCAACTATAACGATTTTATTAGGCAATATGTAGGCGAAAACCCTGGAGATATTGTAGAGCTGGAAACGGGTAAAATCTGGGGAAAACATAAAGGACTTTGGTTTCATACCATTGGCCAACGCAAAGGTCTTGGATTAAGTCAAGGCCCATGGTTTGTGGTTAAGAAAGATATGGCGAGTAACATCCTCTATATATCGCATGGTTACGATCCCATTGCCCAGTATGGCAGCGAAATTAAACTTGGTGATTTCAAATTCATCAACGAACGCCCAGATCAAAATTATAATTTTTCCAAAGATGTGAAATTTAAAATCCGTCACAGCCCAGAATTCCTTTCAGGGAAGATGAGGATAGATCATAATCATATGATTATTGATGCCAATGAGAAGATTGCCGGGATTGCCCCAGGTCAATTTGGCGTGGTATACGATGAGTCAGAATCTATATGCCTAGGTGCTGGAGTTATCGATAACGAATTCTAAAAAAATAAATGCATAAAAAAAGGAGCTTTTGTGCTCCTTTTTTTATGTCCTAAGGTATCTGATATATATTTGCTTCATTCCTATAGCCAGGTTCATTCACAAACCAATCAGGATAACTAACACCACCACTTTGAGCCCAAGTGGTAAACATCAAATAACCAGTGTTAATTCTAGCTTTTTCATTCATATAATCAAAGCCATCTGGAATATTAATAGCCCATGGTAAATTGTTTTCAGTAAGGAAATATCTAGCGATACCAGCATTACTATCATCATCATATACTCCAAATAAATTACTATCAAATAAATCTGTTGGTTCATAACCTGCTAAATGAACTTCATATCCTCTATCTTGCTTCATCACGATAAAAGGATTGAAGTTTCCAATATCTAAATCATTAAAAGAAACAGAATTAGCAACAAAAGTGATATTTATGGTAACACTAACAGGCTCAACATAATCAGAACCAGGAGTAGTATTTACACCAATTCCAGAACCGGGATGACTCATGATATCAAAAGCATCGTCATAAACAATAAAAGTTGCTTTTGTTTGAGCAGCTTCAATACCATTAGAAGCCATATTAAAAATAGTACTTGGCTTGAAAACAGAACCAGTAACTGATAATACATCACTTGGGACAATGCTTGGGAACTGAAACCCAAACGCATTATGGAAAGAAGCTCCAAAAGCTTTCACTGTAAATACTGCTTCAATATCAGTAACGTAATTATTATCGCCTTTATGAATTTCGTAATTATACTCAACTACTAAATCATTAAAATCGTAATCCCCTTTTGCTGGATAAAGATCTTCATAAATCACCGTACCTGAAAATGATTCCTGCTCTTCTTCTTCAACTTCACAAAGAGGACCACCATTATCAGACTCACCGGCAACGATTAAAAAATCACCAAAGGTCATTCCTGCTAAAATCGTTATAGAGCAACTCGTATGAATTTCGACATTTTCTTCACCATTCACATATATTTTAATTTTAGCACCCATCTTATTATGATTATTAGCACCAACAAAACCAAAATCCCCACTTACATTATCTTCAAATATCACGAAATTATGATTTCCACCTTTCTTTTGAGTCACTTTAATCAATGGACTAGATTCAGAACCCAAATATTGAAGTGTCAACTGTGTAATTTGACCATCACATTCTCCACAAACATCATTGCTTGAATTTGCACTCTTGTCCATATTATTAAAGTCATGGTACAATGTATTTCCTTGTATATCCACAAATGATTCAGTCATACCATTGCTCACCTTTAGAACTTCCAAATAAGCTGGAACAGTAATCTTTGTATTCAATGCTTTCTGAGTAGTATCAGATGGATAGCCTTTAAAATATAATTTACTACCATCTACTGAAGTAATTTTAGTTCTAGCCAAACCAGCACTTTCAGGAAGAAGCAATTGAACCTCTAATGTCTTAGTTGTTTTCCAATCGAAATCAATAGGAATATTCAACTCTTCAAGAGTTGTTTCCGATGTTATAATGGGATCCTCATTTGTTGTGGACAACTCTTTTGTACAAGAAGTAAAAAGAACTGCAATAAACAGAATTAATAAACTATACTTTTTCATCATTATTCTAGGTTTAATTGTTGAGCTTACATTCTAACTACATATTCTATGCCGAATTTTGCTTAATACTGATTATCTACTACTTAACAAGACCGTTGCATGGTAATTAACAAAATAAATCACCTTATATAATTGTATATCAGATAAATAAGTTGTATTTTTATGGTATGAAAATACGTAAGGAACCTACATTAGCAGATAGTATTTGTGATTTA